>NZ_DAMBKZ010000008.1:0-226173 GCF_032066345.1 Brucella sp. | reverse complement strand
CGCTGATCAGCCAGTATCTCGGAACACTTTATCCGGCTGTTGCAGCCGGCAAGGTGGAAGCCACGCCACATGCGCTGATGGTCGAAGCCGTCAGAAACGTCATCCGCGTCTATGGAAAAGCCGTCGGAACGCATTGAATATCGAATGAAAGAGGCGCGGGAAACTCCGCGCCTCTCACCGAATAACTCAAACTTTGAGGCTGTCCTTAGCCAGATTATGGAAAAAGGACACTCCGCGCTCCAATATTTCATCATTGAAATTATAGGTCGCCGTGTGCAGACCAGAGCTGTCGCCATTTCCGATTAAGAGATACGCGCCAGCCGACTTCTCCAGCATGAAGGAAAAGTCTTCGCTGCCCATAAATGGTCGGTCCAGCTCTTCAAAAGCATCTTCGCCATAATGCTGCGTCACTGTCGCCTTCGCCTGCTCGAATGCCGCCGCATCGTTGATGGTTGCCGGATAGCCGGTCATCCAGTCAAAGCTCACATCCGCGCCGTAGCTCGCTGCCTGCATCTTTGCGACCTGTTCGACCTTATCACGCAATGTCTTGCGAATGACCGGGTCGGTGGCACGCATCGAGATTTCAAGCTTGGCCGTATCAGGAATGACATTACAAACCGCACCCGAATTAAACGCACCGACGGTAATCACACTGGCCTGATGTGGTGAGACAGTGCGAGAGACGATGGTCTGCAGGGCCAAGACAATGCTTGACGCGACCACGATTGGATCGATTGTCTTTTCAGGCTCTGCACCATGTCCGCCACTGCCCTTAACCGTCATTGTGAGTGCATCTATGGAAGCAGCAATCGGGCCTGCCTTGGACGCAAATTTGCCGGCTTCCAAACCCGGCCAGTTATGGAGCGCAAACACCTGATCGCAAGGGAAGCGTTCAAAGAGCCCTTCCTCGATCATGATCTGAGCACCGCCATAATTTTCCTCAGCGGGCTGGAAAATGAAATGAACAGTTCCCGAAAAGTCTTCATCCTTTGCGAGCGACCAAGCAGCGCCCAGCAGCATTGCGGTATGACCATCATGGCCACAGGCATGCATCTTGCCCGCATTCTTGCTTGCATAAGGCAGACCAGTTTCTTCCAGAATTGGTAGCGCATCAAAATCAGCGCGGAAACCGATGGAGCGATTTGAATTGCCCCGGCGCAGAGAGGCAACAATGCCAGTCTTGGCAAGCCCGCGGCTCAGCTCATAGCCCCATTCCTGCAAGCGGGATGCAATATAGTCGGAAGTCTCAACTTCCTCTAATCCCAGCTCGGGAATGCTATGCAGATGCCTGCGGATAGCTTTAAGTTCATCCTCAAACACACCCAATTTGTTATCGGTCATGGTCTCCCCCCTCTTAACTCATGTGCAAGAATTGACGCAGGCGCTGCGACTGCGGATTGCGCATCACGATATCAGGCGAACCGCGCTCTTCAACCAGTCCCTTGTGCAGGAAAATGACCTCGCTCGAAATTTCGCGTGCAAGCGCCATTTCATGTGTCACCATCACCATTGTCCGGCCTTCTTCGGCGAGTTTTTTGATAACCTGCAGCACTTCCGTCACCAGTTCTGGATCAAGTGCAGAAGTCGGCTCATCAAACAGCATGACTTCAGGTTTCATAGCGAGCGCACGAGCAATTGCAGCGCGTTGCTGCTGTCCGCCGGAAAGCTGGGTGGGGTACTGATCGCGTTTGGGCGTGATCCCCACCTTCTCCATCAGAACCTCTGCTTCTGCCAAAGCTTCCGCCTTCGACATGCCCAGAACATGGATCGGTCCTTCGATGATGTTCTCAAGGATCGTGCGATGCGACCAAAGATTAAAGCTCTGAAACACCATTCCCAGACGCGTGCGGACATGTTCAAGCTGACGCGGATCGGCAGCATGGGATTTTCCATCGCGTCCGACCTTGGTGCGGATCACTTCACCCGCAACTGCGATCTCGCCTTCATCTGGAGTCTCCAGATAATTGATGCAGCGCAGCAAAGTGCTTTTGCCAGAACCACTGCTGCCAATCAGCGATATGACGTCGCCTTTCTTGGCTTCAAAAGAGATGCCTTTTAGAACCTCGACACCAGCGAAGCTCTTGTGAATATTTTTGACGGTCAGTGCCATGGACGTCATTTAAATTGCTCCTGAAACAGATCAGACCATCGACGCGCGTGAGCTGCTCATGCGCCGTTCGACCCAGTTCATGATCCGGGTAAGGATGAACACAACGGTGAAATAGAGGATACCTGCCGCAATCAACGGCTCGAATATCGACAAGGAACTGCGTTGCAACGCGCGTGCGGTTCCCATCACTTCCATGATCGTAATTGTGGAAGCAAGCGAAGTGGATTTGAGCAGGATGATAAGGTCACTCGTCAGAACCGGCATACAATGACGGAAGGCCAGCGGCAGGGTAACGCGGCGCAAAATCTTGAACCGGCTCATACCGATAGAAAGTGCTGCTTCGATCTGCCCGCGTGGGATTGACTTGATAGCGCCGCGAATAACCTCGGCATTGTAAGCACCCTGATTGAGGCTCAGCGCAAACACCGCATACCACAGGCCATCACGCATATATGGCCACAGGAAGCTGTGTCTGACCCATGTGCCTGGCAGTATCTGCCCAAGCCCGTAATAGATCAGATAAAGCTGCACCAGAAGCGGCGTGCCCCGGAAAATGAAGGTGTAGACAAAAGCCGGCCATTTCAGAATACGGCTCTTTGAAAGCAGCGCCAACGCACTCAGCGTACCAAAGATCAGGCCGATAACGCCTGCTGTTGCCGTCAAAAGCAGTGTCAGCGGCATCGCCTTAATCAACGGCGGCAGGAACTCAACGATTTTAGTGATCGATTCCATTATCCGTGCCCCCGGCTCAGGCGTTTTTCAAGCCGTGCAATTATCAGAACTGAAACCAGTGTGATGCCCAGGAACAGGAGTGCCGTCAGGCCATAAAAGAACACATATTGCTTGGTGGATGCCGCAGCGCGGTAGCCCGTATAAAGCAATTCATGGAAGGAACCGAGAACCGAAATGATCGCGCTTTCCTTGGTTATCGAAAGCCAGAGATTGCCAATGCCGGGAACGGCATGACGCATCATTTGCGGGAAAGTGACGCGGGTAAATATCTGACGACGACGCATCCCGATGGAAAGTGCCGCTTCGATCTGCCCCCGCGGAATTGCCAGATAAGATGCACGCAACACTTCAGTCATAAACGCGCCGTTGACGAAAGCCAGCGCGATGATTGCGGCCCAAAAGGCGCTAAACTGGAAATCATTGCCGACAAGGCCCGTCGCCTTGAGAAGCCGTTCCGCACCTGTCGCGACAGAGAAATAGAGAAGCAGAATAACAAGCAGTTCCGGCAGAGCGCGAACCACCGTTGTATAAAGATCAGCAATCGCTTTCGTGAAACGGTTTCGCGAAAGCTTACCCGATGCGGCGGTGAGCCCAAAGAGGAATGAGACTGCAAATGCCACGGCCGAGACCTGCAAGGTCATCAGAAGTCCGTGTGCGAACTCGTCTCCCCAGCCCTCACTTCCCCAGGCTAACAGTTGCCAATAAGAATCCATGCAGATTAATCCGATCAAAAAGCCAGACGCTTCGCACGGAGCGCCACGCATCTCTATGGACGCAAAAGGGGCGCTCCGGCTTATTAAATTTACGCATCCGGCATTCCAAAGTCGATTTGGACCTTGGGTCGATGCTGTAAGCGAAGGCCGAACGCCGCTACCGGCGTTCGTTTCCTTAAAGGATTACTTCTTTTCGAAAATCCACTTGTCGACCAGTGCCTTCAAAGCGCCTTCCTTGTCGAGTTCTGCAATTGCTGCATCGACCTTTTCAAGCGTTGCTGTATCGCCCTTGCGGACGGCATAGGCAACGCCTTCACCCAGCACAACGCTCTTTGGCGCAACGAGCTTGACTTCGTAATCTTCGCCCTGCGGGGTCTTCAGGAAATTCTGCACAAACAGATCCGGCGCAAGAACATAGTCAACGCGACCCGCAACGAGATCAGCAACCGAGTTGTCAGCCGTGTCGTAGCTCTTGATCGAGACATCCGGCAGATACTTGGTCATGTAAGCCGACTGGACGCTCGAAGTCTGGACACCGACGATCTTACCCGACAAAGCTGCCTGATCAACGACTTCACCCGAACCATCGCTTGCCGCGACAGTGCCGACCTTGTCCGTGTCCGACTTGGATCCGACGACGACAGTGCCTTCGGTGTAGTAAGGTGTGCTGAAATCAACAACCTTACGGCGTTCATCCGTCACCGAGAAAGCGCCGATAATGAAATCGACCTTGTTTTCGGTGAGCGATGGAATAAGGCCATCCCATGCCATCGACTTGAATTCGCACTTGTCTGCGAGCTTTTCGCAGAGCGCGCGTGAAAGGTCCGCTTCCAGCCCTTCCCATTCACCTGCAGCATTGACCTGTGTGAAAGGCATGTATGGCTCAGGCGTCATGCCGAGACGAAGTTTACCTTCCGCCTGTGCTGCGCCGCTGGCCAATACAGCAAGTGCGATCGCGCCTGCAATTTTCCCTTTAAAACCAACCATGTTCCCGTTCTCCTTATATTTTTGTAACGGCTCACCTTTTTATTACGGCAAGCACGGGGAATGCATATAGAAAACGGCTCAGGAGCGGGTGCCCCTGAGCCGTAAGACTTACTTGCGATACCAGCGAAGTGACATGCAGGAAAGACCAGCGTCGATCTTGCCAATCTGCGTGGTTTTCAGTGGAACCACGTTATAACCGCTCTTTTCCAGCAGCTCGATGGTGCGCGGGAAATCGGAGCCGACCATCACAACGTCATTGACGCGCAATGCATTGGCAGCGGCTTCCTCGCCTTCCGGCACGATCAGCTGACGAAGACCGGAGAAGACGCCGGACTTCGCGAGGCGGCTCGTGGAGAGAACAGTTTCTTCATCGACCAGCGAGCAGTCGGTTTTGAAATGAAGGACGCCTTCCGGTGTCGAAACAACTTCACCCTTGCGACCGATCTTATCGAGGCTTGCGATAAGCGCTGCTGCACCTGCCTTATCGGTACGGGCAGAAAGGCCGATCATCACGCTCTTCTGTGTCGTCAGAACATCGCCACCATCAGCAAAGCCTGGCTCTGGAAGTTCAACAACGGTGTCGAACATCTGACGGAGGGTTGGCTCGATAACAGCCGTTTCACCAACGCGCGTTACTGCGCCCGGACGGAGCAGAATTGCGCCTTCCGTGAAAACGAGTGCTGGATCTTCAACGAAGATGGAATCAGGGAAATCTTCGAGCGGAGGAAGGATCGTAACCTCAACGCCTGCAGCCTGCATGGCAGCGATATAGGCGTCATGTTCGGCCTTAACGCCTTCATAGGTTGGGTTGCCGGTATCCAGCGCACGAAGACCATTCACCACAGAGCGCGAAGGCTCACGGACGATGATCGAGTTGAACTCATAAACGGGTCTGTTAGAAGACATGGAAGGTTACCCTCAATTTAGCTGGAGCCTATCTACCCGGCTCTTGTTGTTGCGTAAAGCAAATGTGTGCCGTTTGTTGTGCGGCGCGAAAGATGAATGCCAGCCAACATGCAGCGGACCGATCCGCCAGCCAGCTCAATCGTCGGAACGGCGAAAGGCAGCAGCCTTGCGGTCTGTTCGATTGTCTTGATCTGATCCTTGCTCAAAGCGGCAAGAGCGCGGGCTGAAAGGGCCAGAACCCGGCCATCCTGGCCTTCCAGTTCTATGGCATTTCCGGCAAACTCACCAATCTGTCGTGCTGAAAGATGAATGACCGTGCGTCCGGTTTCCTGCAGACGATCAACAATTTCCTGACGGCGGGCCGGATCGGTAATCATATCGGTTCCGATCAATGCGTAATCTGCACCGATGCACATCAGCACATTGGTGTGATAGATCGGCTTGCCGGACGAATCGACCGCGTCAAACACCATTGGCTCAAAGTTGAAATGTGTGCAGAAACGCTCCAGCGCCACTTCATTGGTGCGATTGGAACGGGCCGCATAGGCCACACGGCCTATATGGTCGAGCACCATGGCGCCAGTGCCTTCGAGATAGAAGTGATCACGCTCCAGACCCGAATAATCGATGACGTCCTGAACGCGATAGTCGCGCTTCAGCATTTCGATCACATCAGGGCGGCGTTCTTTCTGACGGCTTTCCGAAAACATCGGATAGATAGCAACATGGCCGCCCGAATGGGTCGAAAACCAGTTATTCGGGAAGACTGAATCGGGCAAAGCGTGAGTTTCGTCTTCAAAAAGATGAACCGTTACGCCCGCATCAGCCAATCCCTCGGCCATGAGCGTTACCTCATCGAAAGCTGCTTTCGCCAGCACTTCAGCGGAGCGACGCTCGTCGACAGACTGAAACGCATTATCCTTTGCGGTTTGCGCATTGGGGGTAAAATGATGCGGTCGGATCATAACGACCGATTTCGGACTCTGGACAGATGGTCTGCTCATTCTCAGACTATTCTCGCTGCTAAAGCATGTCGCAAAAGACATGCATAAAAACAAAGATTTAAAGCGCTTATCGCTTCACCAACGGAAGCGAATTTGGCATCGCCGCGCCATGAACTCTGGTAGCTCGATCAGGTGGCTTTTCCTGCTCTCCAACATACTCACACGCTCCTCCATCAGCACTCCGACAAGCAGAGTAGGAGGGCATAAAGTCAGTTAAAATTGTAAAAGTGTCGGGTCATTTGTAAAAAATATAGCAATTTGCACAGTTGAACTGTAAAAAGTGACATGCATATTTTTGATGATCTGGATCATAAGCTGATTGCCATTTTGCGGGAGGACGGACGTGCGCCGCTCTCAAAACTGGCGACTATCCTTGGCGTTTCACGCGGAACCGTTCAGGCGCGCCTGGATCGCCTGTTGGAAACTGGTGCCGCATTAGGCTTCACGATCCGGGTTCGGCAGGATTACGATGATGGGGTTGTGCATGCGATCATGCTGATCGAAGTGCAAGGCCGCTCGACAACCAAGGTGATCAAGCTCTTGCGGGGATTGCCGCAAATACGCACATTGCACACGACAAACGGTTCATGGGATCTGGTGGCGGAGATCCATGCAGAAAGCCTGCACGATTTTGATCGCGTCTTGCGTGAAGTGCGAACGATCGATGGTGTCATGAACAGCGAGACCAGCATTCTTCTGAGCAGCGTATAATGCAAAAGGCCGGTGGTTTTCACCACCGGCCTTGCTTTTGCTATCAGGCTGCCTGCTTCAGCGCCTTTTCGCATCGAATGAGCATTCCATAAAGGTCGCGTGGCTCGTCAGGATCAGCCAGCATATCCAGCTCGACAAAGAGGCCCGTTTCCTCCAACTTGCTGCGGACATATCGCAGCGCCGAGAAATCTTCGATTGCGAAACCAACACTGTCAAACAGGGTGATGGCTCGGTCGGAAGCACGACCAGAGATCGCACCGGTGATGACTTCCCAGAGCTCTTTGACTGGATAGTCGGCGTCAAGCTGCTGGATTTCACCTTCGATGCGGGTCTGCGGCGGGTATTCGACAAAAATGTCGGAACGCAGCAAAATGTCTTTATTCAACTCGGTTTTGCCAGGGCAATCGCCGCCAACGGCATTGATATGCACGCCAGGGCCGACCATGTTGTCACTGAGGATAGTGGCATATTGCTTGTCAGCCGTAACAGTCGTGATGATGTCGGCACCTTCAACGGCTTCCTGCGATGTGTTGTGAATCGAAACAGAAAAGCCCTTGTCACTCAGGTTACGCGCACAGCGCTCGCTCGCAGAACGATCAATGTCAAAGAGGCGGAGATTTTCGATTCCCAGGATGACTTTGAACGCCAACGCCTGAAACTCGCTCTGTGCGCCATTTCCGATGATCGTCATGGTCTTTGAATCAGGCCGCGCAAGATGTTTGGCTGCGACTGCTGACATTGCAGCTGTGCGAAGCGCTGTGAGAATCGTCATCTCCGTCAACAGCATTGGGTAACCGTTGCCGACATCGGAGAGCACGCCAAAAGCGGTGACGGTCTGGCGACCTTCCTTTGTGTTCTTCGGATGGCCGTTTACGTATTTAAATCCATAAAGCGTGCCGTCGCTTGTCGGCATCAGCTCAATTACACCTTCGTCGGAGTGGGATGCGATACGCGGCGTCTTGTCGAACTGTTCCCAACGGCGGAAATCTTCTTCGATCACTTCAGCCAGCTCTTTGAGGAAGGTTTCAACTCCCACCGTGAGCACAAGCTTCATCATGTGATCGACACTGACAAACGGAACTATATTCAGCTTTTCATTGGTCATTGATATGAACCCTTATCCAACATGTTTGGGCAAAGCACTGCTGGCTCAGGCCTTGGTTACGAGAAAATTTTCCGCAATCATCGAAACGATCTGCGGCAGGACTTCAAAGGCATAAGGCGCGTGTACACGCTCAAGCTTCTGGTGGAATTCACGTCCCCATGGGCCAATATTGACCACCGGGAATTGTAAGGCGTCACCCGCCGGATGATCGACAAGACGGGCGACCGGTGTGTTGTTTGAAACAATATCCTGCCCAAGCGTCGCCTGCCCCAGAAAGCTCATATCGGAAATGCCCTGGAAATACGGCTTCCAGACGAGTGACTGATCCGGGAAGGCCGCAAATGCCTGCATCGTTGTGTCGATAGCCTGTTTGAACGCACGATCATTAGCCTGCGTATGATCAAGATGGCTTGCTGGGTAATGCAGACCTGCAAAACCCACAACAACTGCCGGACCTGACAGATGTGCAACGCCGACAAGCCATTCAGTCAGTTGGCGGCTGACCGACAACGGATTGTCGATATCGGCAAGGCGCTTTTCCTGCTCGCTGTAAAGAGCTTCAAACTGCTCACCGGCGACCTCTGCAGCCATCACGCGCAACTGCTCGAACGTGATGAGCTTCGGTGCCGCCGGAATTGCGCCAGCTCGTTTTCCGATCAGTTCTCCGAACGCTTCCGACTGCCCGGCAAAGCGCTCAACGGCCTCTGTCGCGCCAGCCAGAACTTCATCCTTGAAACGACTGAACAGCTCTTCCGCCGTCATGGCATGATAAAGCCAGTTAAGCGCGATCCAGAAACGTTCTGGCGTCGTCACTTCATATCCGTCACGCAGATCTTTTGCCTCAAGACAGATTGGTGGCGGCGAGATATCATTCTCATCGCGATCAGCAAGCGCTGCATTGCCTTCAAAGCGTGCAAGAATGCTGGCAGCCATCGCCTGTGCGCTCACGCCTTCATATGGATAGCTCGCATGTGAGCTCAATCCGATAACCAGCGCAAAGGGCAGCAGCTTTCCGATCGTCCCAGCATAAACCGCACGACCTTCTTTTCCGTCGCCCTGATCAGATGTCACATCGAGATTGATCGCAGCTGAGATTTCAATGTCGAAGTCGCGGGCGATAGCTGGCAGCGCATTGCGCATCGAACGCATGCCACGGCTTTCGCGTTCTTCATCCGGGGTGAAAACCAGCAACAAATTACCGCTGCGATCCGGGTCAGCCGCAAATTTTTCAGCACAGGCTATACCCACGGCAAGCCCGCTTTTCATATCGAGCAGACCACGTCCCGGGAGGAAATCGCCGCTCAGCAAATCTTCCAGCGCGCGCTCTTCCTGAGCGGATCGTGAACGATTAGACAAATCCTTGATAAGAGCGTCCTTGAGTTTCAGGCTCTCACAAGCGAGCGACTTAAGTTCGTGGTAGTTATCGGTTGCGACCGTATCAAAATGGCCTGCAAGAGCGAGCGTG
Organism: Brucella sp.; assembly: GCF_032066345.1. Classification (NCBI taxonomy): domain Bacteria; kingdom Pseudomonadati; phylum Pseudomonadota; class Alphaproteobacteria; order Hyphomicrobiales; family Brucellaceae; genus Brucella; species Brucella sp. The sequence goes on along the minus strand of NZ_DAMBKZ010000008.1, from coordinate 216,440 downwards.
CGCTTGCCGTTTCCACGCACCAGCGCGACCACATTATGGGTCAGCGGATCACCATGGCTGGCTACTGTGCGAATATTATCCGGGTTCTGCTGGAAGTAGGGTATTTCCTTGAGAACGGCTACGAGATGATCGGAAAACTCCGCCTCTCCGGGTGTGCCTGTTTCACTGCCCCAGCCAACAAGGCGCAATGCCAGATCTTCGACATGCTGCGCATTAATATGGTTGTGCGCGGTCGTTACGGCGTTGGACGCGCCGTTTGAAACACTCGCAGTCATTGAATCTAATCTCCGTCGATTAGAGCGTGTTTCGAGATGTCAGAAACACGCTTCAGAACATAAACTTCAGGCTTCGGTCGTTTTCGACCGGCTTATTGCGAAAGATGCTTTCGTAGGAAGGCTCTTGTCCGTTCCTCGGTAGGATCGGACAAGACTTGGCTTGGCGCGCCTTGCTCAACCACCACGCCACCATCCATGAACATCACATGGTCGGAGACTTCGGCGGCAAAGCGCATTTCGTGGGTGACGATCAGCATGGTCATGTGCTCGTTTGCGAGCTGCTTCATGACCTGATTGACTTCTTCGACCAGCTCCGGATCAAGCGCAGATGTCGCTTCATCAAAAAGCATAACTTTGGGCTGCATTGCCAAAGCCCGAGCAATGGCAACACGTTGCTTTTGGCCGCCAGAGAGACGTGCCGGATAGGCGTGCCCCTTATCGACAAGGCCGACCTTGGCGAGCAGAGTGTTAGCGCGTTCCAATGCATCCGCCCGGGACAAGCCCTTGAGCTTCATCGGTCCGACCATGATGTTCTGCAAAACCGTCAAATGCGGGAAGAGGTTAAACTGCTGAAAAACCATCCCCATTTCCTGACGGATGTGGTTGATGTGCTTTTCAAAAGCACGCCCCTTGAGCGGACGATTTACCTGATGTCCATCAAGCCAGATTTCACCGCTTGAGGTTTCCTCCAACATATTGATGGAGCGGAGCAATGTGCTCTTACCCGATCCGCTGGGGCCGATGATGGAAACGATCTTCCCGCGTGCAACAGTCAGGTCGATGCCTTTCAGCACCTCGATTTCGCCGTAAGATTTCCGAATTTGGCGCAATTCGATCATGGGGGTCTGTGTGTTCATCGGATAGCTTCCGCTTTCTTGGCCGCTTTGCTCAAACCCCATTCCATCAGAAGATTGACGAGGTAATAGAGCACGGCTGCAACGAAGTAGAACTCAAAAGGACGATAGGTTTCGCTGATGCCACGCTGGGCATTCAGCACCAGTTCTGTGATGCCGAGCACCGAAAGAACGGCCGTGTCCTTGAGCAGGATAATGCTGTTATTGCCGACCTGCGGCAAAGCCGTGAGGATTGCCTGCGGGATAATGAAATAGCGCAAAGAGGCACCATTGCCGAAACCAAGCGAGCGAGCGGCTTCCATTTGTCCCTTGTCGACAGCCTCCAGCGACGCACGGAAGATATCGGCATTATAGGCGGCATAATGCATACCAAGCCCGAACACACCGGTCCAGAATGCAGGCACCATGATCCCGATCTGCGACAGGCCATAATAGAGCAGATAAAGCTGCAGCAGCAGCGGTGTGCCCATGAAAAGGAATACAATGCCGCGCAGGGGAAGGCTGATCAGTTTGGGCGCATGAAGGGTGACGATTGCAATAACAATACCAAGCACAACACTGATAATGCCAGCCAGAACGGTGATCAGAACGGTCCACAGAAGACCGATGAGCAACAGTTCCGCATAAGGTGGAACAACTGTGAAATCCAGACTCATGCTCCTGCCCTCTTCTCAGCGTTGAAGTAGGTTTCAAGTCCGCGAACGATCAGCGAAATGACGGCTATGATGACGATGTAAGCCGCAGCAGCCACCGCAAAAACCTCGAAGGGCTTGTAGGTGGAAGTGACAAAGCGCTGCGCAGTATAGGTCAATTCAACCACACCGATGGTGGAGACAAGAGCAGTACTCTTAGTCAGAATAACCGTATTGACGCCCAGCGACCGGATCATCAAAGGAGCAGCCTGTGGCAGAATGAAGAGCCGCATCGTGCCAACTCGACCAAAACCAAGCGACCGGGCGGCTTCATTCTGGCCTTTATCAACTGCCAGGATCGCCCCGCGCATACCCTCAGACATATAGGCGCCGATGTTGAAGCCCATCGTGATGACACCCGCCACAAAGGGCGTGAATTCAAAGCCGAATTGCGGCCCACCAAAGAACACGAGGAAGAGCTGCACCAGAAGCGGCGTACCACGCATGATGCTGATATAGGCCACAGCAATCCAGCGCACTGGTGCATATCGCGAAAAGCGCGCCATAACGAGCAGACTGGCGACAACCAGACCGATCAGCAGCGACACGACAGTCAGTCCGACAGTGACCCAGGCAGCTTCAACAATGAAGGGAAAAATCCGCTCGATAAGTGCGATATCCATCCTTCAACCTTTCTGCTCCATCAGGAGGAACATCTGCCACGAGATAGTGCTTCAGCGAACGGCTGAAACGAGGCCATGGCAGAGTTTAGGAACGAGAGCATTGTCAATAAAGCTGCTTAGAGCGCTCAACATGAAGACAATGCGTAAAACAGAAAATGCGGCTGTAGATTTTCACTCATGCCGCTTCCGTGTTTGAGGCAGGGCAGCAAATTATGCTGCCCTGACCCGAAACAACCGGATTAACGGATATCCGCGCCAATCCACTTTTCGGAAATGGTCTTGTAAGTGCCATCAGCCATCATATCGTCGAGCGCCTTCTGCATAGCGTCGCGAAGTTCCGGATTGTTCTTGCGAACAGCAATGCCAATGTCATAGCGCGGAAGCTTGTCATCCTTGATCTGCTCGATCGGCGCATTACTCTTGGAAATGGCAACCAGAACAGGCACGTCGTCTGCAATCACCGCGTCGATGCGGCCCGAACCGAGGTCGAGAAGCATTTCCGGCAGGCCCTTATAGGTGCGGACTTCATACTTGTTCTGCTCGCGAACCCACTTTTCAGAGGTTTCGCCAAGCGTCACACCAATTGTCTTGCCGTCGAGTTCGTCGAGCGACTTGACGCTGTCGCCTTTACGCAGGAACAGGCCAAGACCGGAACGATAGTAAGGTCCAACGAAGTCGATTGCTTTTTTGCGTTCTTCGGTGATGCCCATCGAGCCGACGATTGTATCAAAGCGGCCGGTAACGAGGCCCGCAATGATGCCATCCCAGGCAGTGGTGACGATTTCAGGCTCAGCCTTCAGACGGCGTGCGATTTCAGAACCGATATCAACGTCGAAGCCAACAACTTTGTTGGATTCATCGACAAAACTGAACGGAGGGAAGACGCCCGAAAGCGCAATCGTCATCTTGCCGTTCTTTTGAATTTTTTCCAGATCATCAGCCTTAGCTGCATGGGCGGATAGTGAGATGCCAAGTGCTATAAGCGCTGTGGAAAAAAGTCTCGCCATTTTCATTATCAGAGTTCCCTACGAAAGCCCCAGGCGGAGCTGTTGACGCTATTTTGATAGCCTTGTAACCGGCCTCAACAGGGATTTGCGCAGCGCTCCTATCGCTTGCAGCATTTTAAGAGCCGCTTATGCACTCCCCTTGGCCAAAATCATTATCTGCAATTAGATTGACAAAAAAGAATATAAAGTGATTATTTTTATAAAATAGTGACGATATCGTCAGCATAACTTACTTTTAAGGAAGCCGTATCGATGGATGAGCTGGACAAGAGACTGATCACGGAGCTTCGCATTAATGGCCGGGCTTCTGTTCCACAGCTTGCAGAGCTTTTAGGCGTTGCACGCGCCACCGCACAAAAACGCCTCGACCGCATGATTGCGAATGGCGACATCAAAGGCTTCACTGTCCGTGTCCGTGACGATATCGGCAAAGATCAGATCCGTGCCTTCATGCTCATCGAAATGTCAGGCTCGTCACTGAAGGCAACAATCAGCGCAATCAAACGCGTTCCAGGCCTCACGGGCGTTTTTAACACTAACGGCATCTGGGATGTGATCGCCGAGCTGGAAGTCTCGACCATCTCCGAGCTTAACGAAGTGATTTCGACGATACGCTCACTTCAGGGCGTCAGCAAAAGCGAAACTTTCATCATGCTCGGGCCAGCATAGGCCTTCTTTGCCGACTATTTATACGCTTTATCGGAACCAAACCCGACGCCAACTAGTTACTCGCTCAAATTCACTTAACAGTAGAGTGGTCAATGCATGTTCTAAATGCGGGGCCGCTATTCTGTTGCGTGGGATATTATAACAAAACGCAAAAAGGCGGTGGCGAATGGCGCAAAGCGATGCTGCAGGCAGCTCATCTCAGGCTACACCATTACAAATTCACGACATCAAGGTCATCGATAACACCAAGCTCAAGAAGGCCATTACCGCTGCGGCCTTGGGCAACGCGATGGAATGGTTCGATTTCGGCGTTTACGGCTTCGTGGCCTATGCATTGGGCCAGGTATTCTTCCCGAATGCAGCCCCGGGCATTCAGACAATTGCAGCGCTTGCCACATTCTCCGTGCCGTTTCTGGTGCGCCCTCTGGGTGGCTTGTTTTTCGGCGTAATGGGCGACCGTTTCGGTCGACAAAAAGTTCTCTCACTTACAATTATCATCATGGCTGCCAGTACATTCTGTATCGGCCTGATCCCCTCCTATGCCACTATCGGTATCTGGGCGCCTATCCTTTTGCTGCTTTGCAAGCTGGCACAGGGCTTTTCCGTAGGCGGCGAATATACCGGTGCTGCGATCTTCGTCGCCGAATATGCTCCCGACAGGCGTCGCGGCTTCCTGGGCAGCTGGCTGGACTTTGGCTCGATAGCCGGTTTTGTGCTGGGTGCGGGTCTCGTTGTTTTCCTCAGCACCATGGTTGGTGAAGACGCCTTCTTGGACTGGGGCTGGCGCATTCCATTCTACCTTGCCGCTCCGCTCGGGCTGATCGGACTTTATCTTCGCCATGCGGCTGAAGAAACACCCGCATTCACACAACAGCTTGCGGCATTGGAAAAAGAAGACCGTGATGCGATTGAAGACCGGCCGATGGTGTCCTTCAAGGAAATCGTCAGCAAATACTGGCGTGCATTGAGCGTCTGTATTGGCATGGTTCTGGTGACAAACGTCACCTATTACATGCTGCTTACCTATATGCCGACCTATCTTTCCCAGAGCCTGGGCTATTCCGAAGATCACGGTGTGCTGATTATCATTGTCGTGATGATCGGTATGCTGTTCGTGCAGCCCGTCGTCGGCTTCCTCAGCGACCGGTTTGGCCGCAGGCCTTTCCTGATTATCGGCAGTGTGGGCCTATTGTTGTTTGCCGTGCCGGCCTTCCACCTTGTTGCCAGTGGAAACATTGCGACTATTTTTGCTGGCTTGCTGATATTGGCGATTTTGCTCAACTGCCTCACAGGCATCATGGCATCGACACTGCCAGCACTGTTTCCGGCGCGTATTCGCTATAGCGCTCTTGCTGCCGCCTTTAATATTTCAATTATCGTGGCGGGACTGACCCCGACTGTTGCCGCATGGCTTGTCGAGGCAACTGATAATCTTTATCTGCCTGCTTACTATCTAATGTGCGCAGCCATCGTGGGTCTCATCACAGCATTCTTCCTTCCTGAGACGGCCAACAAACCGTTGCGTGGCGACACGCCAAGTGCCTCAAACAAAACGGAAGCCAAACTGCTGCTCAAGGAAGCCTATTCCCATATCGAAGAACGCGTCGATAAGCTCGATGATGAAATTCTCTCGCTCGAACAGCAGATCGAGGAGCTGCAGCAACGCCGTCAGGCGCTCGTTGACCGGCATCCGAAACTAAACTGAGCCGCTCCAGCTTTCGGCCTGTTGCTCACCAATCCCCATCAGATCAATGGCTCGCGCTGCGATCTGATGGGCAATTTCATCTACCGTCTGCGGGTGCAGATAAAAGGCAGGCACTGGCGGCATCACGATTGCGCCCATCTCGGTGACCGTACACATATTGCGCAAATGGACCAGATGCAGTGGTGTTTCGCGGGTGATCAGCAGCAGCTTACGCCGCTCTTTGAGCTGCACGTCGGCAGCGCGCGTTAGCAGACTATCGCTGAAGCCATTGGCTATCGACGCTAAAGTGCGCATGGAACAAGGTGCAACAATCATTCCAGCCGTCGGCACAGATCCGCTGGCAATGGCTGCTCCCACATCCTCAATCGAATAGGTCTTTTCTGCCAGCCTATGCAGCATTGAATAGCCGTTCGGGCCCAGCTCATAGCGCAAAGTCCGCTCAGCGGCTTGTGATATGACAAGATGCGTTTCAACGGACTGCATCTTGTTCAGGCACTCAAGTATTTTCAGTGAAATGACCGACCCGGACGCACCTGAAACTCCCACGACAATCCGCTTCACTGTCTGCTCTCCCTGTCGATTCCCAATTCGCCCCACATTGCGTCCACCCGCGCAATGGTCTCTGCATTCATGGAAAGGACAGCACCCCATTCGCGATCGGTTTCCGCACCGATCTTGTTGGTTGCATCAAGTCCGAGCTTTCCGCCAAGCCCTGAACGCGGTGAAGCGAAATCAAGATAATCCACCGGTGTATGATCAAGCGTAATCAAATCTCGGCTCGCGTCGAAGCGTGTCGATAGCGCCCAGAGCACATCATCCCAATTGCGCACATTTATATCGGGATCGACGGCAATGATAAGCTTGGTGTAGCTGAACTGTGGCAACATTGACCAAAGCCCCATCATCACCCTGCGCGCTTGCCCCGGATATCGCTTGTCGATGGCGACCACCATTGCGCGATAAGAACATGCCGCAGCTGGCAGCCAAAGGTCAGTGATCTCGGGAAATTGTTTGCGCACGACCGGCACAAACAGCTTGTTCATCACCTCGCCGAGCTTTGAAGGTTCATCAGGCGGACGCCCGGTGTAAGTGGAAAGATAAATCGGGTTCTTGCGCATTGTGATCGCGCTGAGACGCATCACCGGAAAATCTTCCACACTGTTATAATAACCAGTGTGATCCCCATAAGGGCCTTCCGGCGCGGTTTCGGTTGCCGATACAAAACCTTCAAGCACAATTTCCGCATTAGCAGGGACGTTGATTGGCACAGTGCGCGCGTCTGTGATTACGGGCCTTCGCCCCGACAAAAGACCCGAAAATGCAAGCTCGCTCATCCCTTCAGGCAAAGGCATGACAGCTGCAAGAATGGTCGCTGGATCCGCACCGATAGCAACAGCAACAGGCATATCCTTCCCGACCTTCTGCCACATGCGATGATGCCGCGCCCCACCCCGATGTGCCAGCCAGCGCATGACCAGCCTGTCTCGCCCGAGCTTCTGCATCCGGTAAATACCGACATTGATGTCGGATGGATCGTCAGGCGCACAAGTGATGACCAAAGGCCAAGTCACCAGCGGAGCAGGCTCTCCGGGCCAGCACCATTGTATCGGCAACGCGTCCAGATCAATGGCGTCTCCCTCGCATGTGATTTCATGCACCGGCGCACGGCTGACACGCCGTGGTCGCATTGCCAGCGCTGCTTTTGCCAGAGGCAGCTTGCCCCAGATTTCGCCTGCTGAACGCGGCGGCGTCGGCGCTCTCAACTCTGCCAGCAGATTGGCTAAATCAGGCAGCTCTTCCGGACTGCGACCAAGCCCCCATGCAATCCGTCGTTCAGCACCGAACAGATTGGCAAGCAACGGGATGGATTGCACTTTGCCTTCAGCATCGACCGGATTTTCAAACAGCAAAGCTGGCCCATCAGCTTCCAGAACGCGTTTATGAATTTCCGTGATTTCATGAAGCAGCGAAACTGGATGTTGGATGCGGACGAGATCGCCGCGTCGTTCGAGCTCCGATACGAAGCTCTGTAGATCGCCGTAGGAAGAAGGCAGAGGGGATGCATTTTTCATGTCTCACTTTGAATACGCAATTCTTCTGCCGTCTTTGATCCAGATCAAACTCTTACAGGCTTGAATCGCCTAGTCCTTGAGAAGACGTCGTAAGCTGGTGCGCATAGAAGTGTCTGGAGCAAAGTCATGATGAAAATTCCGCCTGCCGTGGTCGCTCCGGTTCGGTTTGTTCCGCCATTTCTGCTCAAGCCGCTTGTTTCTCGTGTTTTCTTTCAGGTTATCCGTGCGCATCCCGGCCTGTTTGAGCGGCTGGGCGAGCACGTCAACAAACGATTTGGCTTCCGGCTATCCGATCTCCCTTTCGCCTTTCTGGTTGAACCCGGTGCCCCCCGTATTTCGGTACTGCGCAACAAAGACGACTTTAAAACCGATGCCGCAATCGAAGGCCCGCTCGTCATGCTGCTCGCTCTTCTGGAGGGCAAACTTGATGGCGACGCCCTGTTTTTCTCGCGCGACATCACTGTGACCGGCGACATGGAGGCCATGCTGGCCCTGCGCAATGCGCTGGACGATTGCAATGTTGACCTGCCAGCTGATCTTGGACGCGGCGCAGGGCCATTCGCCCCGGTGGTGCGAACCATTGCAGGCTTTGTGCGCGACAAAGCGCTCGCTGCAGACACAAAAGAGGATACCCCTTCATGGAACTGATCTGTCCTGCCGGAACACCTTCCGCACTTCGCGAAGCCGTGCAGGCCGGAGCCGATGCAGTCTATTGCGGCTTTCGTGATGAAACCAACGCACGCAATTTTCCGGGCCTCAATTTCAGCCGTGAAGAGCTACGGGAAGCAATCAATTTCGCCCATGCCCGTCGGACGCAGGTCTTCGTTGCGATCAACACCTTCATGCGTGCAGGTGACGAGCATATCTGGTACCAAGCCGTTGACGATGCCTCGGCATTGGGTGCCGATGCCGTGATCCTCGCGGATTTTGGGCTGATGGCCTACACGGCAGAACGCCACCCGCAACAGCGACTGCATGTTTCAGTGCAGGCATCTGCTTCCAATGCCGATGCAATCAGCTTTCTGATCGATGCTTTCAAGGCAAAACGTGTGGTGCTGCCACGCGTGCTGACAATCCCTGATATTGCAAAGCTTGGACGGAAGATCGCCTGCGAAATGGAAGTTTTCGTCTTTGGCGGTTTGTGCGTCATGGCCGAAGGCCGCTGCTCGCTGTCGTCTTACGCCACCGGAAAGTCACCCAACATGAATGGGGTCTGCTCGCCTGCAAGCCATGTGCGTTATCGCCACGACGGTTCAGAACTGGTTTCAGAACTTGGCGATTACACCATCAACCGCTTCCCGGCAGGCGAAGCAGCAGGCTATCCAACCCTTTGCAAAGGGCGTTTCAACATCGGCGATGAAGAAGGTTATGCATTTGAAGATCCTGTATCTCTCGATGTGATGAACCACATAGACGAACTCCGTGCAGCCGGCGTTTCAGCTCTGAAAATCGAAGGGCGGCAACGTGGGAAAGCCTATGTTGCTGAAGTTGTTTCAACGCTCCGTCAAACTCTTGCAGCCGGACCCGAAAAGCGGGTCGCACTGCTTTCACGACTACGCGCATTGAGTGAGGGTCAGCAGACCACATCGGGTGCCTATGAAAAGCGCTGGAGATAGCCATGTCCGATCCAAGCTTTAATCCCAGCCTCAGCCTTGGACCTGTTCTCTTTCTCTGGGACGGTCCGAAATGGCGCGATTTCTACTACCGCATAGCCGATGAAGCACCGGTCGACCATGTCACGCTTGGCGAAATTGTTTGTTCCAAGCGCTTTCATTTCATCGATCCATACATGGGGGATGTGATCGAGCGCTTACAACAGGCAGGCAAGACAATCAGCCTTGGCTCACTCGCGCTTGTCATGCTTGAACGCGAGGCAAAGCATGTTCGGCAGACCGCCCAACAATCGCTTTTTCCGGTCGAAGCCAATGATCTCTCCGCGCTGGGCCTGCTGGCTGGCAAGCCGCATATGGTTGGCCCATTGGTCAATGTTTACAACGCTGCCACTGCCAAAGTTCTGGCCGCTCGCGGCGCACAATCCATCTGTCTGCCACCGGAACTACCGTTGGCTTCAATCCGTGAAATCATCAAGGGAGCGCCAGATGTTGCCTTCGAAATCTTCACTTTCGGCCGCATACCACTCGCCATTTCAGCGCGCTGCGCCCACGCACGCTCAAAAGGACACATCAAGGACAATTGTCAGTTTGTTTGTGCCGAGGAGCCGGACGGTCTGCCAGTCAAAACACTCGATAGCCAGTCGTTCCTTGCCTTGAACGGTGTGCAAACGCTGTCGCATACCTGTCAGGCACTCATTGAAGACATACCCGAGCTGAAGGCAGTGGGTGTTGCACGTTTCAGGCTTTCGCCACAGGATTGTGACATGGTTGCTGTCGCAAAGGTTCACCACGACGTGCTGCATGAACGTATCGACACGGAAGAAGGCCTTGCCCGATTGCAGGCGATTTACCCGACCATTCCGCTTTCCAACGGTTTTCTACATGGCGGCATCGGTGCCGCCTGGGTCAGCCGACACAAAACTGCATCGGTTATGCATAGCTGATAAAATCAGCTTGCTGCCGACAGCGCTCTAAGCGGGGTAATGGTTTCAAGCCAGTCTGCGAGAACCGTCTGGTCCGGTGCAAGCAAAACACCGAAATCGCCTGCGAACTCGTTCCAGCCCTCAACATAGGTTTCGCGCACGACTGTCAGCACGGGTATCTGCTTTGCATAGGCCAGCTCGATAACGGTCCGAAACCCCTGACCTTCCGTTTCGCCTTTGCCAAAACGGTTGAGGATCAGCAGATCTGCTCCGGCTTCGATTTCGGCACGCAACGATCCTGCCACATCTGCAAGTGCTGCCGGATCGAGCCTGCAACCGCGCGAGCCGGTGCCGAGCGGTTGCGAGATAATTTGCCGATTGCCGCTGCCAATCCGTTCAATAACAATTTCCCGGCAGCATTCGTCGGTATCGGGGCCACGGTGTTGCAAAAAACCCGCGACCTTCAAGCCACGTTCTCCGGCCCTCGCAGCAACCGACGCCAACAGCGGATCGACCGCCACGTCTTTCTCGGCCAGAATTGCTGCAAGAATCGGCTGTGTGGTCATTTGCTTTCTTCCTCACCGGACAAAAGGTCGATACCGGTAATCTCTGCCTCTGCGGCCAAAATAGCAATATATTGCGAAACAGCTTTCGACCAGGTGGACGCTTCAAGCCAGCCCGCGATGCGCTCAGCCACAAAATCGAATGGCAACACCTCGCCATCGACACGATGATCGAGCTTGATAATGTGAAAGCCAAAGCGGCTTTCAATTGGTGCCGCTGTGATTTCACCGGGTGCAAGACGATCAAGCGCACGCTCAAACTCCGGCACGGTACTGCCTCGCGACAATTGCCCAAGGCTGCCACCCTGTGCAGCTGAAGGGCAGGCGGAATATTCGTGCGCCATCGCCGCAAATGTTGCCGGTTCAGCCAGAATGGAAGTCGCCAGGAACGATGCCGTGCCGCGTGCCTTTTCGCGCGCCTGCTGATCAGCTGGGTCGGCAGCAATCAGAATGTGGCTTGCTTGAAGCAAAGGCGAGCTGGTGAAACGCTGCCGGTTTTTCTCATAAAAGCGCAAACATTCATCGCTTGATGCAGAAGGCACTTCAACTTCCTGATCGATGACCATGCGTACCAGCGCATCGTCGTCGGTTTCAGGACGCCCTTCGGCATCTTTCTCACGTTCTGGGGTAATGCCAACTTCTCTTGCGCGCTGCAAAAGCAACTCTCGGACTGCAAGGGCGCGAGCGGCTGCAAGCAAGGCTGCTCCCGGGTTTTCTGCCGGGTGATTTTGTGCCTCCGTCAGAATGTCGCTTTCGGCAATCGCAACGCCGTTTACCGAAACCGCATCAAAGATCGGGCGCGGCTTTGGCGGTATGCGTGTATCCGGCTCCTGGTATGTGGAATAGCTACCATGCCCGCCTGAATGCTTATGGTCATGTGCTTTCGGCTGTTTGCTTTCAAAGAGTGTCGCCATCAGTTCTGCTCCGCCCGAAAGTTGTTCTGAACGCGAGCATGGGATGGTGCCCGGCTATTATTGCGCTTGCGCACAACCTGATAACCGGGACGCCAGATATAACGCACAGGTGCGCTCAGCATATGAACGAGACGTGTAAACGGGAACAGCAGCAGGATTGTCAGACCCAAACCGATATGCAGCTTGAAGATAAGCGATGCATCGGCAACGTAGCTTGAAGCCTGCGAGTTGAAAGTGAAAATACCCTGTGCCCAGCTCATGAATTTCACCATTTCATGGCCATCCAGATGCTGTAGCGATACCGGAATGGTCGCAAGCCCCAGCAGCAGCTGAATCCAGAGCAGAATAATGATGAGCGTGTCAGTCGGACGCGATGACGCGCGAATACGCGGGTCAAACAGGCGACGATGCACGAGAAGCGTGGCGCCGATAATTGCCATGACACCTGCAACGCCACCGGCCACAATGGCGAGTATCTGCTTGGCTTCATGGCTGATGCCGAGCGTATCAAATACCCAGATTGGCGTAAGCAACCCGACAAAATGCCCGGCGAAAATCACAAGCACACCGAGATGAAACAGTACCGAGCCCCACATCAGCTGTTTGCGGCGCAAAAGCTGGCTGGAACCGGAGCGCCATGTATAGGGCTCGCGGTCATAGCGGAAGATTGAACCGAGTGCCAAAACGCTCAGCGCAATATAGGGATAAATCCCGAACAGGAACGTATTGATATGACTAGCCATCATCCGTCTCCTAGATTTGGCTGGGGTTTGACGATGCCGCCGGATTACGGCGTGCAGCACGCACCTGCATACGCAACCGGTCCGGACCGCAGGCGTTTTCGCCAGCATTAGAACTGCCAAATGTTACGGCTTCTTCCTCCCAGATGCGGTCGAGAGCGGCCAGATCGTCGGGATCATCCTCTTCCTGGCGCAGCAATTCACCCAACAGCTTCTCATCGGGCTTCACGCGGCCAAGATGCGAAAGTGCAGCAAACGCATTAGCATAGATCGAGCGCCGCTTGCGCAGGCGTTCGCCGATGGCTGTGGTGATGTGTGCAGTCTGCGCCAGCAGATCGTGGATTTCTTCCGGCGAACGCGTCGACAAAAATTCAAAAAACAGCGGCAGATAATCCGGTAGTTCCTTGGCATCAATGTCGAAGCCATTTTCCTCATACATCTTCAAAAGATCGACCATTGCCTGACCGCGATCGCGGCTTTCGCCATGCACATGCTCAAACAGATGCAGCGACAGCGCGCGGGTGCGATCAAAAAGATGCACATAACGCTCCTGCGCCTCATAGAGATCGCCTTTGCAAAGATCATCGATCAGATTGTCGAGTAGCTTCTGGATTCCGGGCGAAAGACTTGGGTCGCTGGCGACAGCAGCTTTCAGTTCCTCCCGTCCAGACTGCACATCCTTCGAAGGATAGGACAGCAGAAGCGATATGATTTTCAGAGCCTTGTTCATTATGCCTGCTCCCTGAAAATGTCGGTCGGTGTCTGCACGACCTTCTGACGCTTGGCACCGAATAGGTCTTCCGTGGAAGAACCACCCGAGCAGCCATTGCCAAAGGTGAAGCCACAGGAACCATGCAGATCATAGGCATCTTCTGTGACTTCGCGATGCGTTGTTGGGATGACGAAACGATCCTCATAATTGGCAATTGCCATCAGCTGATACATTTCCTCGATCATGCCGCTACTCATGCCGACGCGATCAGCAATTGCTTCATCAATGACGCCATCAATGGTTTTGGTGCGCATGTAGGAGCGCATGGCCAACATGCGTTCAAGCGCCGAGATAACCGGCTCTTCCTTACCAGCGGTCAGAAGATTGGCGAGATAACGGACCGGAATACGCATCGAGCGAACATCCGGCAGCGGACCATCCATGCCAAGCTTGCCCGCAGCAGCAGCCGACTGAAGCGGCGAAAGCGGTGGCACATACCAGACCATTGGCAGCGTGCGATATTCAGGATGCAGCGGGAATGCGATCTTCCATTCCATGGCCATCTTGTAGACCGGGGAATGCTTGGCAGCTTCCAGCCATGCATCCGGCACACCATCCTTGCGCGCCTGTTCAATCACTTTCGGATCGTTCGGGTCGAGGAAGATGCTAAGCTGTTCTTCGTAGAGATCCTGCTCGTTGGCGGTTGATGCTGCTTCCGAAATCCGGTCGGCATCATAAAGAATAACACCGAGATAGCGGATGCGACCGACACAGGTTTCCGAGCAGACAGTTGGCTGGCCTGCTTCAATACGCGGATAACAGAAAATGCACTTCTCGGACTTGCCGGAACTCCAGTTGTAATAGATCTTTTTGTAAGGGCAGCCGGAGACGCACATGCGCCAGCCGCGGCATTTTTCCTGATCGATCAGAACAATGCCATCATCCTCGCGCTTGTAAATTGCACCCGAAGGACAGGCTGCAACACAGGTCGGGTTGAGGCAGTGCTCGCAGAGGCGAGGCAGATACATCATGAAGGTGTTTTCGAACTGGCCGTAGATTTCCTTTTCCACGCCCTCGAAATTGTAGTCCTTCGACCGTTTGGCGAATTCGCCACCGAGAATTTCTTCCCAGTTCGGACCCCATTCGATCTTCTCCATGCGTTCGCCGGAAATCAGCGAGCGTGGACGGGCGGTCGGCATAGTCCTGCTTTCGCCTGCCGTCTGCAAATGCCCATAATCGTAGTCGAACGGCTCATAATAGTCGTCGATTTCAGGCAGATCTGGATTGGCAAAGATTTTAGCAAGAATGCGCCATTTCGCACCCATCTTGGGTTCGATCTTGCCGTTCTTCTTGCGGACCCAGCCGCCATTCCACTTCTTCTGGTTTTCCCACTCTTTCGGGAAACCAATACCGGGCTTGGTTTCAACATTGTTGAACCAGGCATATTCAACGCCTTCACGGCTGGTCCAGACGTTTTTGCACGTCACAGAGCAGGTGTGGCAGCCGATGCACTTGTCGAGATTGAGCACCATGCCAATTTGCGCGCGGATTTTCATTCTGCTGCCTCCTTTGCCACTGGTGTCTGGGGCAATGTCGCTTTGCTTTCGTCGAGCGGACCTTCCATCCAGTCGACCTTGTCCAGTTTGCGCACCACGACAAATTCGTCGCGGTTTGCACCGACGGTGCCGTAATAGTTGAAGCCATAGGACTGATGGGCATAACCGCCGATCATGTGGGTTGGTTTGGTGATGATGCGCGTGACCGAGTTATGAATGCCGCCGCGCTGCCCCGTCAGAGGCGATCCAGGCGTATTCACGATCTTTTCCTGTGCGTGATACATGAAGATCGTGCCGTCCTTCATGCGCTGAGACACAACCGCACGCGCCACGATAGCACCGTTTGCGTTGTAAACTTCCACCCAGTCATTATCGACCAGACCTGCCTTCTTCGCATCCGGCTCCGAAATCCAGACGACCGGACCACCACGATTGAGCGTAAGCATCAAAAGGTTGTCGGAATAGGTCGAGTGGATGCCCCATTTCTGGTGCGGCGTAATGAAGTTCAGCACGAGATGCGGTTGACCGTCTGCCTTTTCACGAATGGCAGGATTGACCGTCTTGGTGTCGATTGGCGGACGATAGACGCAGAAGCCTTCACCGAAAGCGCGCATCCACAAATGATCCTGATAAAGCTGCTGACGGCCTGTCAGCGTGCGCCATGGGATCAGTTCATGCACATTGGTATAGCCAGCATTGTAGCACACACTTTCCGATTCAAGACCGGACCATGTCGGCGATGAGATGATCTTGCGCGGCTGTGCCACGATATCGCGGAAGCGAATTTTCTCGTCTTCCTTCGGTATCGCCAGATGGCTGTGATCGCGTCCGGTGAACTTCGACAGCGCTTCCCAGGCCTTCACCGCCACTTCGCCATTAGTTTCGGGGGCAAGCGACAGAATGACTTCCGTTGCATCAATGTCAGTCATGATACGCGGGCGACCTTCGGTAGCACCAGGCTCATGAACCTTGCCGTTGAGCTTGCCGAGAAGCTCTACCTCGTGATCGGTGTTCCAACCGATGCCCTTGCCGCCATTGCCGAGCTTTTCAAGCAATGGACCAACCGATGTATAACGCTTGTAGAGGTTCGGATAATCACGCTCGACCACAACAATATTTGGCATGGTCTTGCCGGGGATCGGTTCGACTTCGCCTTTCTTCCAGTCCTTCACGTCAAACGGCTGCGAGAGTTCACCAGCCGTATCGTGAAGGGTCGGAACGAGAACCACATCCTTCTCAACACCCAGCACTTCGGGTGCCACATCCGAGAATTTCTTGGCGATGCCTTTGAAGATTTCCCAGTCGCTGCGTGCTTCCCATGCAGGATCAGCAGCACTTGAAAGTGGATGAATGAAGGGATGCATGTCGGAGGTGTTGAGATCGTTCTTCTCGTACCAGGTGGCAGTCGGCAGAACGATGTCCGAATAAACGCAAGTCGTGGACATGCGGAAATCCAGTGTCACCAGCAGATCGAGCTTCCCTTCCGGTGCCTGATCGTGCCAGACGGCTTCCTGAGATTCCTGCGCGCCTTCCGGACCGAGATCCTTGCCGAGCAGGCCGTTCGATGTCCCGAGCAGATGCTTGAGGAAATACTCGTGGCCTTTACCCGACGAACCCAACAGATTGGAACGCCAGACAAACATGTTGCGCGGCCAGTTTGCCTCATTGTCGGGGTCCTCACAGGACATGTTGAGACTGCCGGATTTGAGCGCTTCAGCAACAAAATCCTTGGCCTCTTTGCCCGATGCCGCCGCCTGCTTGGATACTTCAAGCGGGTTGGTTTGCAATTGCGGTGCCGACGGCAGCCAGCCCATACGTTCAGCGCGGATATTATAATCGTGGAATGTACCGTCCCATGAACCTTCCGGTGCGGTTGGCGACAGGATGTCATTGACCTTAACCGTCTCGTAGCGCCACTGATCGGTATGCGCGTAGAAGAATGACGTCGAGTTCATATGGCGGGGTGGACGGTTCCAGTCGAGTGCGAAGGCAAGCGCTGTCCAGCCGGTCTGCGGACGCAGTTTTTCCTGTCCGACATAATGGCTCCAACCGCCGCCCGACTGACCGATGCAGCCGCACATCACCAGCATGTTGATGATGCCGCGATAGCTCATATCCATGTGGTACCAGTGATTGAGACCTGCACCCAGAATGACCATGGAGCGTCCCTTGGTCTTCTCTGCATTATGAGCAAATTCGCGCGCAACAGCGATGATCTGATCCTGCGGAACGCCGGTGATCTTTTCAGCCCAGGCAGGCGTGTAAGGCAGGCCTTCATCAAAAGCTTTCGCCGAGTTCTTGTCGCCAAGACCACGATCAAGACCATAATTGGCCGCGAAGAGATCGAAAACGGTGGCGACCATCGTGTCACCGTCTGCAAGCTTTACCTTTCGGGCTGGCACCTTGCGCACCAGAATGCTGTCATGATCGGTACCTTCAAAGAAATCGTGTTCTCGATTGCCGAAATAAGGAAACGCCACATCGGCAACCGCATCGTGATCACCCTTGTCGATGAAGCTCTTTGCCAGCTCAACATCGTGGCCTTTGCCGTCTTTTTCTTCCAGATTCCACTTGCCGTCTTCACCCCAGCGATAGCCGATAGAACCACCGGGAGCGACGTAAGATGCAGTCTTCTTGTCGAAGGCCACCGTCTTCCAGTCCGGATTGTTGCTTTCGCCAAGTGTATCGACAAAGTCGGAAGCGCGGATGAAGCGGTCCGGCACATAATGACCGTCCTTTTTGCTGAGACGAACCAGCATTGGGAAGTCAGTGTATTTGCGGCAATAGTCCTCAAAATACTCCACCTGTCGATCAAGATGGAACTCGCGCAAAATGACATGGCCAATCGCCATGGCAAGTGCAGCATCTGTGCCCTGTTTCGGATGCAACCACAGATCGGAGAATTTGGCGGCTTCCGAGTAATCCGGTGACACCACGACCGATTTTGCGCCCTTATAACGGGCTTCGGTGTAAAAATGCGCATCAGGTGTGCGGGTCTGCGGAACGTTTGAACCCCAGAGCATCAGGAAGCCAGCATTATACCAGTCAGCGGATTCAGGAACGTCTGTCTGTTCGCCCCATGTCATCGGCGAGGCAGGCGGCAAATCGCAATACCAGTCATAAAACGACATGCAGACGCCACCAAGCAGCGACAGATAACGTGAGCCGGCTGCATAAGACACCATCGACATGGCGGGGATCGGCGAGAAGCCGATCACGCGGTCAGGGCCATAGGTCTTGGCTGTATAGGCGTTGGCGGCTGCGATGATTTCGTTGACTTCATCCCAGGTCGCACGGACGAAACCGCCAAGGCCACGCACCTTCATATAATCGGAGCGCTTTGCCGGATCCTGCTGGATCGCAGCCCATGCACCGATCGGGGTCTTCACCGCACGTTCCTTGCGCCAAAGCTTGAGCAGACGCGAACGGATCAGCGGATATTTCACGCGATTGGCCGAATAAATATACCAGCTGTAGCTTGCACCACGCGGGCAGCCGCGTGGCTCATGATTGGGCAGATCAGCGCGGGTCCGCGGATAATCGGTCTGCTGGGTCTCCCAGGTGATGATGCCGCCCTTGACATAGATCTTCCATGAGCAAGACCCAGTGCAGTTCACTCCATGGGTTGAGCGGACAATTTTGTCATGCTGCCAGCGCTTGCGATAGGCATCTTCCCAGTCACGGTTTTCAACCGTGGTAACACCATGCCCTTCGGAAAAGGTGTCCACATTCTTTCTGGCAAGAAAGTTTAGCCGGTCGAGGAGTAGGCTCATAATATTGTCCTCTCAATCCATTCATTAAGTGGCAGGCGCGGATGGAAAGCAGCTTTCCGCCTTCCCCGCGCTGCCTTTGTGGTCAGGCAGCAGCGGTCGCAGGTTTGCGATTGTGCTCGACGTCATAGAGGAGGCCACCTTTTCGGGTGTAGACGGCCCAGGTGATGATGAGGCAGCTCACATAGAAGATCAGGAATGCCCACAGAGCTGCTTCCGGTCCGCCCGTCATACTGATGGACGTGCCGTAGCCTTTCGGAATGAAGAAGGCACCAAAAGCAGCAATGGCCGATGTGAAACCGGTGATGGCAGCGGATTCCTTGCTGGCTTCCAGACGACGTTCTTCAGCGCTTGCCTTGGGCATCAGGCGGTCCATTTCCTTCGACATGATCGCCGGGATCATCTGGAAGGTGGAGGCATTGCCGATACCTGTTGCGAAGAACAGCAGAACGAAGGAAGCGAAGAAGCCGCTGAATGCATAGGGCTGATCTTTGATGCCGACGAACCAGAGCACGCCGCTCACGCCGATCATCATAAGGACGAAAGCCCAGATGGTTACGCGTCCGCCGCCATATTTATCGGCAAGCCAGCCCGAGCCCGAACGCGATAGTGCGCCGACCAAAGGTCCAAGGAATGCGTAATGCAGCGCATTAACTTCCGGGAACAGAATGTTGGTCAGGAGCGGGAAGCCAGCCGAATAACCAATGAAGGAGCCGAATGTACCGGTATAGAGCCAGCACATCAGCCAGTTATGCTTGCGGCGGAAAATGACGGCCTGATCCGCAAAGGATGCCTTTGCCGATGCGATATCATTCATGCCGAACCAGTTGGCAAAGGCAGTGATCACGATGAAAGGCACAAAGAAGAAGCCAGCATTCTGCAACCAGAGCGGCGAGCTGCCAGTCTCGGTGGCCACAAAAGCCGGATCGCCACCAAGCTTGCCGAAGATGCCAGCGGTAATAACCAGCGGAACGACAAACTGTACGACACTGACACCTAGATTGCCGAGGCCTGCATTGAGGGCTGCCGCATTGCCTTTTTCCGCCTTGGGAAAGAAGAAGGAAATGTTTGACATGGAGGAGGCGAAGTTGCCGCCACCAAAACCGCAGAACAGAGCGAGCAGCAGGAACACGAAGTAAGGCGTATTCGGATTTTGCACCGCATAGCCAATGCCTATGGCCGGGATAACCAGTGACCAGGTGGTCAGTGTGGTCCAGAGACGACCGCCGAAAATCGGCACCATGAAAGAATAGAAGATGCGCAGCGTTGCGCCCGAAATGCCGGGAAGTGCTGCAAGCCAGAACAACTCGTCCGTGGTGAACTTGAAGCCAACCAGCGGCAGCTTTGCAACAACCACCGACCAGACCTGCCAGATCGCAAATGACAGCAAGAGCGCTGGAATAGAAAGCCAGAGATTGCGCTTGGCAATATGCTTGCCTTTCTGTTCCCAGAAGGTCTTGTCTTCCGGTTCCCATTCAGTCAGCACGGCATCGCTCTTGCGGGCGGGCTTGATTTCAGCCTTTTTCAAGCCCTGCAGTTCTGCAAAAGCTGGAAGTTCCTCCGTTGCCTTGCCCTGTGCTGCGCGTTCCATCTGGCGGATCGAAACATGCATCCAGGCAAACGAGACTGCGACGATGACGAACAGCAGCATGAAGCAGCTTGTCCATAGACCTGTGAGATCAAGCAGAACACCAAACAGGATTGGCAGGATGAAGCCGCCGAGGCCACCGATCATGCCGACGAGACCGCCGACCGCGCCAACATTATCGGGATAATAAACCGGGATGTGCTTGAAGACCGCAGCCTTGCCCAGCGCCATGAAGAAACCGAGGATAAAAACGGAAACCGTGAAGCCGACCACGCCCATTTCTGCCGTGAAACGCAGCGGACCATTATCGCTCTGGATGATGTATTCCGTTGGTGGGTAAGAGAGAATGAAGGTGGCGACGAGAGCAACGAGGAAGGTCCAGTACATGACCTTGCGCGCACCATAAACGTCAGACAGATGACCGCCATAGGCGCGGAACAGACTTGCCGGGATAGAGAAAAAAGCTGCGATCATACCCGCATAGCGAATATCGACGCCATAAACATGGATCAGATATTGCGGCAGCCATAGCGCCAGCGCTACGAACGCACCAAAAACAAAGAAGTAATAGAGTGAGAAGCGCCAGACCTGAATATTCTTGAGCGGTTCGAGTTCCAGAAGCGTGCTGACGGGCTTTTCACCCGTGCGCTTGCGCTCAAGCTGAACCGGATCATCGCTGGTGGTAAAATAGAAGATCAGCGCCATGACGACCATCGCCGCTGCCCAGATTTCGGCAACCGCATGCCATCCAAGCGCAACCATGACCATTGGTGCGAAAAATTTCGTGACGGCCGAACCGACATTACCGGCGCCAAAAATACCAAGGGTCGTGCCCTGCTTTTCCGGCGGATACCAGCGCGAGACATAAGCAACGCCAACCGAGAATGAACCGCCCGCAACACCAACACCCAGCGCTGCAATCAGCATCTGAGGATAGGTCGTTGCATAGGTCAGGAAATAGGTGGCGACAGCTGAGATCAGCATGGTCAGCGTAAAAATCGCGCGTCCGCCGTAGCGGTCAGCCCAAATGCCGAGAATGACACGGATCAGCGATCCCGTAAGGATCGGCGTGCCAACCAGCAAGCCGAACTGCGTTTCACTCAGACCGAGATCAGCGCGGATCTGTATGCCAATGATTGCGAAAATGGTCCAAACGGCGAAGCAGACTGTAAAGGCAATCGTGCTCATCGTCAGAGCAGTAGTCTGCTTACGGTGGGAAGCCCCCGGGACGTGTGGCATAGGCGTACTCCGAATTGAATACCATGGAAGGTTTCGTTTGCACTTATGCGGCGTCTGTCTGTTGAATACATTGATTAGGATCAATATTTGATAATCAATCAAGGGTTTTTGTAGTTAATAGTCATCATATGCTGAAAATAGATTTAGTTTTATGACACAATTGATAAAATAATACTTGATGATTGATATTTATCAAGACTTTTGCTATAATAAAACTAGAGATGAAAGGTAAGGTTTTAATGCGCGATGAGGATATCCTGGTTCTAAAGACGCTTCCGCTCTTTCTTGGAATGCGGGATAAGACTTTTGAGTTCCTCATAGCTCCCAGCTTTGCGCAATCCTTTCCGCCGCGAACCACCTTGATTGAAGAAAACCAGCCGTCTGATTTTCTCTTTGTCGTGCTCGATGGACTGGTGCTTATGTCTGCCCGCTCCGAAGAAGGTGAAACGGCACTGGAAGTTCTGCGCTCAGGTGATGTTTTCATCCTGGCTGCGTCGTTAAACAATGATGTGTGTTTGCAAAGCGCACATACATTGACCGCCGCGCGCGTCTTGATGATCCCGTCATCGCTCGTTCGCTCCATGATGAGCGAAGATTCAGGCTTCATGCAGGCTATCGTTTTCGAGCTGGCACGGTCTTACCGACGGCTTGTAAAAGAGCTGAAGACGCAGAAATTACGCAATAGTGTACAGCGGTTAGCCAACTGGATCGTTAAGGAATCGCTCGCCAATAACGGAACGGATGTCGTTACCATTCCTTATGAAAAACGCATCCTGGCGGCCTATCTCGGCATGACGCCAGAGAACCTGTCGCGCAGCTTTGCCAACCTTGGCGCACATGGTGTGAGCGTGCAGGCATCAGCCGTTAAAATTATCGACTATGACAAACTTCTGGCATTTGCATCACCCTCGCCCCTGATCGATAAGGAAGAGCCGGTGCGAGGGACTGACCAAGGCCTCTGATCGTGCTGATCGAAAGCTATCCCGCCAGCATTCGATAGATTGCGGGCAAAGCAATCGGCAATTTCGCGAGCTTTTCAACCATTGCAAAGCCTCCGTGGCCGAAGAGAGCAGGCAGATAAGCATTTGCCTCGCGGTCAACCGTCACGGCAAAGACGTTGACGCCTTTGGCACGCGCTTCATTTGCCGCCCGTCGGGTATCTTCCAGTGCAAAGCGCCCTTCGTAATTATCGACATCATTCGGCTTGCCATCGGTTAGAAGCAGCAGAAGTTTCTTGCGATTGTGCTGCTCGGTTAACTTTGCCGTGGCGTGACGCATGGCGGTACCCATACGCGTATAAAAACCCGGCTTGAGCGCAGCGATGCGATGCTCAACAGTCGGGCTGAAAGCCTCGTCGAAATCTTTCACCGTTTCTACACGCACCCATGAGCGTCGCCGCGACGTGAAGGTCAGGATCGAACAGCGATCACCGCAGGCAGCGATGCCATTGGCCAGAACCAGCAACGCTTCCTTTTCCACATCAAGCACCCGACGGTTATCCACCCAGGCATCAGTGGAAAGCGAGACATCGACAAGGATCGTCACCGCAAGATCATTGGCCTGAGGACGGCTCATCAGATGCACACGTTCGCTGCCCTGCCCACCGGCTGCAAAATCACAACGCGAACGCACCACGGCATCAAGATCAAGATCATTACCGTCGAGTTGTGCGCGCATCATTTCGCGCCCGGGTCGCAAAACTTCAAACTGACGCCGGACCTTTCGTACAAGGCTGCGCGCCTCGTCATCCAGTTTAAGCGCGTCATCGTGATCCTGCACAGGTGCCACCAGCACACTACAATGATCCTGCAAATAGGTCGCTTTGCGATAATCCCATTCAGGATAGGTCAGTTTGGCGGTAAGCACACTGTGGTCGACCGCCTCTGGTGGGAGATCGAGGTCAAAGCGAAAGCGTGACGCGGGTCTGCCCTTGCGTTCACCCAGTGTCAGATCATCGAGCTCGTCAGCCGACTTTGCATTCTGCTCGTCGCTGTCATCCGAAGGCCGATCAACACTGACCATTTCCGCCATGGCAAGAATTTTCTCAAAGCGATTGAGAATGAACGGGCTTCTATCAGCAAATCGCGGATCTTGCTGCTCACGCTGCGCTATCTGGCGGCCTGTTTCCGAACCTTCGGCCAGGGAGTCGCGCACGGGTTCATCTTCTGCGTTCCGCGATGCTGTTTCATCGCGACGGATCAACCCCGGCCAAAGCGGCACCGGAAGGAGCGGCAGATAGCCCGCAGGCGCGCGATGGGGGAAAATCGTTGCAAGGCTGAAGTCAGGCAGCCCGGCCCCTTCTTTCAACAAGGAAAGAACCCGATCTTCGACAAGCTGTTCGAGTTGATTAAGCCGTCTATTTGGCCGCGCATCCAGCACCGCATCGCAGAGCCGCGCATAGCGATCTTCAAGCCCCGGAAACAATTGGCAGGCTTTTGCCGCCGTTACTGCAGCCATATCGAGCGCCGCCAGGTCGCGGCGCAACGGGTCATCAGGAACAGCACTCATGTCGGTGGGCATGATCGCCATATAGCCCGCGAGCCAGACATAGAGATCGTAATTCAGTGTGCGATCAGGAAAGAGCGCAATCTCGGACGGCAACATCAGCGTTGCTTCATCGCGCAAAGGGTGGCTGAGTTTTTCCTCCCCCAGAGCCATACGCTGCCGCAAGCCAAGCCGATGCCCGGAAGTTCTTGCGCGTGCTGGCGCAATCTGCACTGCAACATCGCCGCCAAAACCACGGAAGCAGATGGCAAGCCTCTGGCGAATGTCGGCAAGCCTTACCGCTTGGTCGGGATATTGCGGCCAAGATCCCGTCTTACCAATAAGCCGATGCCAGGCCCGGCCAACGGTTTCTTCAAGCTCCAGAAAATCCAGCATGACATACCCGCCTATTTCAACATCGCATCGGCGATTTCAAGCAATGCTGCCTTCACATCCGGCTCGTCGGTCAGCGGTTCGATCATCGCGGCACGAGCAGCCTCTCGCTGTGACATGCCAGCGTCTATCAACGACGCGCAGTAAACCAGCAGACGCGTGGAAACGCCTTCTTCCAGATCATGTCCTTTCAGGCCGCGCAGACGATGAGCGAGCGCCACAAGCGGCGCAACCTTATGGGCATCAAGTCCGCTTTCGGCGCTCACCACCGCAATTTCCTGATCCTTGGGCAGGAAATCAAATTCGATAGCCACAAAACGCTGGCGTGTGCTTGGCTTCAGTGACTTAAGCAAGTTCTGGTAGCCGGGATTATAAGAAACAACGAGCATGAAATGCTCTGGCGCTTCGAGCAGTTCGCCCGTGCGCTCAAGCGGCAGAACGCGACGATCATCAGTCAGTGGATGCAGAACCACAGCCACGTCCTTGCGTGCCTCAACAATCTCGTCGAGATAGCAAATGCCACCCTCGCGCACCGCACGGGTTAATGGCCCATCAACCCAATGCGTATCCCCGCCTTTTAAAAGATAGCGGCCAGTCAGATCAGCTGCTGCGAGATCGTCATGACAGGAAACAGTTGAGAGCGGCAGACCAAGCTTCGCTGCCATATGGCTTACGAAGCGTGTCTTTCCGCAGCCGGTCGGGCCTTTAAGAAGCAGTGGCAGCTTTCGTTTCCATGCCATTTCAAACAAGGCGCATTCATTGCCAGATGGGCTGTAAGCGGGGATCGATGAATCGATGATTTCAACGTTCTTGAGAATGCTGTTCATGGCCGTCTTCCTTTGGTCAAAGCATTTCCAGCAAAAGTGCGAAGCGGTTTTGCGTGAGGAAAATGCGTGAAAACAAATGATTAGAGCGGCTATAGCTATTCAGTCATGATTGGAGCCGCTCTAAGTGAAGAAGCCTCGCCCGAAGGCGAGGCTTTCGTGTCGATCATTCAGCGGGCTGTACAAAGCCAGATGCGTTTTCCCGGCGTTCCTTGCCTGGAACGAGCATCGCCCAAATGAACATGAAGGCAGAGATTACGACCACGACGCCGGAACCCAGACGTATCCAGTAAAACAGTGCCAGCTGGTCCTGCACGACCATGAAACTTTCGCCCAGTACACGCTGCAGATGGGTCTGCACCACGCCTGCGAAAGTAAGTGCGAAGGTCATGACAGACATCGCCGTACACATCGCCCAGAAGCTCACCATGGAAAGCATCTGGTTATATGGCGCACGTCCGCGCAGTTCGGGGATGGCATAGGCCATGACTGCAAGGTTGAGCATGACATAGGCCCCGAAGAAGGCGAGGTGGCCATGGGCTGCTGTCAGCTGTGTGCCATGGGTGTAATAATTGACGGACGACAGTGTGTGCAGAAAACCCCATACGCCTGCACCGAAGAATGCCATCACCGAGCAACCGATCGACCAGAGCAATGCGGCACGGTTTGGATGTTTGCGACCGGCCTTCCATGTCATCACGAAAGTAAAGATGACCATGGTGAAGAACGGAGCGACTTCCAGCGTCGAGAACAGCGAGCCGATCCACTGCCAATAACCAGGAGCACCAATCCAGTAATAGTGATGACCAGTGCCTAGAATGCCTGAGAACAGGGCCAGACCAACGATCACATAGAGCCATTTTTCGACGACTTCACGGTCGATACCATTGAGCTTAATCATCAGGAAGGCGAGGATCGAAGCCATAATCAGCTCCCACACACCTTCAACCCAGAGATGGATCACATACCACCAATAAAGCTTGTCGATGGCGAGATTGACCGGGTTATAGAAGGCAAAGAGGAAGAACAGAGACAATCCCCACAGACCGAACAACAGAATGTTTGTGACTGTAGTCTTGCGGCCCTTCAAGGCGGTCATGGTAATGTTGAACATGAACATCAGACAGACGACGAGAATGCCGACCTTGATGATGAAGGGCTGTTCAAGAAACTCACGACCTTCATGGATTTTGAAGAGATAACCCACAACGGCAACGCCCGCGGCAACGAAAAACATCCAGAACTGGATGACAGCAAGCTTGGTGCTATAAAGTTCGGTTTCTGTCTCTTCAGGCAGCAGATAATAGGTTGAACCCATGAAGCCCATCAGCAACCAGACGATCAGCGCATTGGTGTGGATCATGCGGACGATGTTGAAGGGCAAAAGCTCGGAGAGCGTGTTGGGCAGGACATAGATCGTACCGGCGAGAACACCGAATGCGACCTGTGCTACGAACAGGACGAGCGCTCCATAAAAATAGAGCATCGCAACCTTTTGGCTTTCATATTTCATATCATAAAACTCCGTTCATCCCGCGCCTCAGCCTGCCTCATTTGGTGGCCAGTCCTGCGTCTTGATGCGGCTTGTCCATTCGAGGAAATCAGCCAGATCGTTGAGTTCCTGTTCGCTCAGGTTGAACTGCGGCATCTGACGACGGCCCTCGATTCCGGTAGGTTGCGCCTGCATCCAGGCTTTCATCGTTTCACGGGCCCCTTCCGGGTCTTCTTCGCCCCCCCAACGCTTCCAGACATTGCCCAGTTCGGGCGCGAAATAGGCGCCCTCACCCAGCAACGTATGGCAGTTGATGCAGGAGTTTTTCTCCCAGATGTGTTTGCCGCGCGCGACTGCATCAGTGAGCGTCGATTCATCCGTGGACGTGGTTTTCATGTAGTAATGGCTATGCGCCGTCAGTCCCACGAAGATCGCGAAAAAGAAAATGGAACCGCCGTAGAAGACGTTTCGGGCGCCGGTCTTGGTTAGGCGTTCTGCCATCCCCTTCGTCCTTTCATTGGCCGAAGGCAGAGCCTCGGCATTCAGAGCGCATTTCGATCCGAATGAACCAGATCAGCGCTCTAAATATTTGTTTTAACGCGCATCTTTGCCCGAAAGCCGTTTCACACTTTTCGGGATGCGCTCTGATCCCCCGTCGATTATGCGGCTCGTCAAACCCCTCACCAGCATCACGGGACTTCATCCTTCTATCGGGCAGGCGAAAGACGTCTTTGCGTTTTGGCAAAGACCACAGCTGTTCTTCAAAGCAGGAAGCGCACTGCGACAGAACGCGCCAGCGCAAGTGTGAGCAAAGCGGCGGGCCACGCGAGCAAGGCAGGCTTGAGCCCGCCTTTGGTGCCGCGCATTTCCATAAAGTCCAGGATGACGAACCAGCCTTTTGCAAAGGCGAGAATCAGCACCACCACAATCGCCATCAACCTTCCATGGCTGAGACTGGCAATCAGCGCGCCAGTGAGCGCAAGAACAAGCAGAATGAAAAGCGTGCGATTTAAAGACATGCGACCTTTGTGTGTCATTCGTTGCCTCACGCAAGATAGAGGACTGGGAACATCACCAGCCATACGAGATCAATGGCGTGCCAAAGAGTAGTGATGAGCAGAACATTGGAAGCGGATGGCCGCCATGCGACCAGCGCCAGAATGATCGATCCAAACAGCACATGCATGAGGTGAAAGCCGGTAAGGAGAAAATAGAGCTCGAAAAATGCGCCTGCCGCTTCATCGCCGACAAACTGCATTTCATGCGAATATTCGATGAATTTGACGACGACAAAAATCAGGCCAAAAAACGCTGCGCACAGCAGCGGATATCGTGCCTCCTTCCCATTATGTCGTCGCCGTACAGCAATTGCTGCCTGCCAGCCGCTCATTAGCAAGACAATTGTATTGGTCGCCGCCAGACCCGGGCTGAGATGCGCCCGCAATTGGGCAACACCTGCAATATCGATGATCGACATCACCAGAAAGGCAATCAGCAAAATTGCAAAGGTGATGAGTTCACTCCAGACGAGAATCCAAAGCAGGAGGTTTTCCCCCGGCTCATCATCCGAAATCGTCGCCGCAAAGGCTGTATCTTCCGTTCCAAGCATGGGTCATGCCTAGACTGAGCGGCCATGCCGTTCTTTGCGTTTTGGCAAAGAAAAATCGCGACCGCAGATGCATTATGCATTTTCAGAGCAAAGGAATATTTCAATGACAGATGCACAGATCGGGCTCATGGTTGCTACACCCGCCATTATCGGCTTCTCGCTCGTTCTTTACCGCATGGGCGCTTTGCAGGGTGCTGGTACGTTGTCGGCCGTTGCAGCATCCATTGTGATCGCCATCGTGCTATTCTTTGGCCAATAGATGAAACCGGACATGACCGCTGGCTCCCCTCTTCATGCAGCCGACATCATTAGGCTGGAAACACACCACAATGCCTTGCTTGAACTGTGCCTGCAGCTCGAAGAAGCTGCGGAAGATGTAACGACCGGCGCCGGTAAAGCATTCGATTATCAGGCACTCGCCAAAGCAATTCCTGCGCTTCTTTCAGAAGCCCATTTGCTGGAAGAGACAGTGCTGTTTCCAGATTTCGACCATCATGCCGGATCGGGCTTTGCAACGGTCGTTATTGAGCGGTTGAAGGCTGAACACCGCTGCGACCGGCTTTCCGCCGAAGAGCTAGCAACAACCCTGCAAGCCATGTCTGAAGGCCGGTGCCCGCTCGCAGCCGATACGGTGGCCTATATGATCCGCGGCTTTCTCGAGAGTTTGCGCCGCCACATCCTCTCTGAAAATCTGATGCTGGAAGCCTTGCTTGCCGCCAAATCGGAAAAGCGGGAAGTGTTTGGATAAGTGACTGCTCAAATTGTCTTTTAGTATTTCCAGCAAAAGAGCGAAGCGGTTTTGCGTCGGATAATGCGTAAAAACAAACAGTTACAGTGGTTCCAACGATTCTTTCTTAACTGGAACCGCTGTAACTGTCCGCATCCGTACAGGACAATTGCCCATCGGGGCCGGTACAATTGCAACCAAGATCACGCAGCAATCCGTCTTTAAGGCCGTAAATCCACCCATGGATAGCAATGCTCTTTCCCTCCTTCCATGCCGATTGCAAAACGGGCGTTCGGGAAAGGCTTTGCACTTGAGAAACGACCGTCAGCTCACAAAGTCTGTTTAACCGCTCTTCCGGCTCCGTTATGGCCTCCAGTTCGGTTTCTGATGCCTGCGCGATATCGCGAACAGGCTGCAACCAATGATCGATTATCCCATGACGATACCCATCCATGGCTGCACGCACGCCACCGCAACCGTAATGACCGCAAACGATGATGTGTTTGATCTCCAGCGTTTCCACCGCAAATTCAAGCACGGAAAGCAGATTGAGATCAGCACGATGAACGAGGTTGGCGACGTTTCGATGGACGAAAACTTCGCCCGGCTGCAAACCCGTTACGACGTTGGCGGGTACACGGCTATCGGAACAGCCGATCCACAGATATTCCGGGCGCTGCATGGCAGACAACCGCCTGAAATAATCAGGGTCTTCCCGCTCTCTTTCCGCAGCCCATTGCCGGTTATGATCGAAGAGATCTGATATCATCCGCAAGTTTCACCTCAGAAATCGTGGTTCAGTGAACATTTCCAGGATCCGCATCATAGTGGAGCACGAACATATCATAATTGATCCAGAACAAGGCCGTTCTGCCTGAGAGCCATTATTCGTCATCTTGTTTGAGATGCAACAAAGCAGCTTCGCATCGATCAGATTAGAAAAGCTCTCATGATGGCGCTGGCTGTCGTCATCATCTTTCGACAATGACGGCCTGGGAAAATTATAATGCCAATTGAACCAGTTTCAGCAAATCCAGTCATCGACGTGCGCACCATTCCGCCTATCACGCGACATGCGACGATCTTTTCTATGATCGATACGCTGGAGCCGGGCGATGCGCTGGAGATCGTCAACGATCACGATCCGGTACCTTTGCGCCGCCAGCTGGAAACGCGGAATCCCGATGAATTTTCCTGGGTCTATAAAGAGAACGGCCCTATCTGGCGTGTCGAAATTGCACGACGCAAGATCCATGGTTCAGACCATGAATGCACTTGCGGCAATCACTAAGCTGTTCTTCATCAAGGTTTGAGATGATCGGTGCCGCGCTTTCCCGCTGGACTTTGTCCTATTTTGCAGCCTCCCTCGCCTTCCTCATAATCGGGGTCGGAATGATGGCAGGCGGCTTTGGCTATCCGTTCCACGGAATTCGGGCACCGGAAACCCTCATTCTCGTCCATATCATCGCGATCGGCTGGCTTGCACTGCTGATGAGCGGTGCGCTGCTACAATTTGTGCCGGTTCTGGTTGCAAAGCCGCTTTGGGGCAGTTCCGCACAACTGCCAGCCCTTCTGCTGCTGCTTTCGGGCCTGATCGGATTGCTTTTGGGCTTCGCAGGCATGGCCGGATTGCTTGAAGATACAATTGCGCTGCTTCCCATATCCGGGCTGCTTTTAATCGCAGGCTTTTCGCTGATCGTTCTGATGCTTGGTGTGACCATCTGGAAAGCACGCCCTATTTCATTGCCAACGCGTTTTGTGGCCGTCGGCATTGGCTGCCTGCTGATCGTTGCCAGTCTTGGCGGGCTTTATACTTTCGTGCTGTCCGGAGCGACGGAGCAGATAATTGCTCTTGAAATCGCCGGATCAACTGTCTCTATCCATGCAGCGCTAGCACTTGGCGGCTGGATGACTTTCACCGCGATGGGTGTGAGCTATCGATTGCTCACCATGTTCATGCTTTCGCCAGACAGCAACACGAAACGAACCAGGCTTCTATGGTGGCTCGGTCTAGCCGCACTGACGATCCTCAGCTTTAGCATCACAGTTTTTGCATTCGGCATCGGTCAGCCAGAGATTGCGCTATCTATCGCACTTGTTCCGGCTATTGCCTGTATTGCTCTTTATGCTCTCGACGTGCGTGCAATCTATCGGCAACGCAAACGCAAAGCGATCGAACTAAACAGCATGGCCAGTATTTCAGCCTTTGCTGCATTGCTGATTTCCATGCTGCTTGCCCTCACGATGCTGTGGACCGGTGTGACAGACCAGATGGTCGCAGCACTCGTTTATCTTTTCGTCTTTGGCTGGCTTTCAGGCCTCAGCCTCGCCCAGCTTTACAAGATCGTTCCGTTTCTCACCTGGCTCGAATGCTATGGCCCTGTCATGGGCCGCGTGCAGACGCCGCGTGTTCAGGACATGGTGCGCGAGCAGAATGCCCGGCACTGGTTCATCCTTTATTATGGGAGCGTTTGGTTCTGCACATTGGCCCTGATCTTCAACCATCTGACTATTTTCAGACTGTCATCCGCACTCAGCCTTATCGCCATTCTGGCTTTGAGCGTTCACTTCTTCCGCGCCCGGCGGCTTCTGGACGTACCAACCAATCTGCGCCTGCCCAATGGCGTGATCCTGCCCAACCTTATTCATGCCGGTGCGCCCGTGCTTAAAGCGCGCCGCGTTTTATCGCAGCCGGGCGACACGCTTTAAGTCTTTGTTTTTACGCATGTCGATATCGGAAAAACCGGTTCCCACTTTTCCGCGACACGCTTTAGGAGGTCGAAATGACATTATCCATTCAGGAAATCGCCCATCGTGAGCTGGACGTGCGTCCCTTGCTCAAAAGTGGCGTAGAGCCGTTTCAGGCAATCATGGATGCCGCGGAAAATCTGCTGCCCGGCCAGAGTCTCCTGCTTGTAACACCCTTCAAACCGGTTCCGCTTTTTGCCGTGATGGAACGCAAAGGGTTTCGTGCAGAGCCGCAACCGATCGGTGACGGCGACTGGCAAACGCTGTTTTCTCCAACGCAAGACGCGGTGCCGGAAATCCAGCTGTCGAACAACGTAAGTTCGCCCGATATCTGGCCTGAACCTTCGCATTATCTCGATTGCTCAGACATGCAACCACCTGAGCCAATGGTTCATATACTGGCAGAACTCGAACGCATAACGCGCGGCGACGTTTTGTTTGCTTTGCTGCACCGCGAACCACTCTTCCTGTTTCCAGAGCTTGAACGACGAGGCCATGAATGGGTCGGCAACTTCGATGAAACAGGCAGCGCCTATCGCATCATGATCCGTGTTGGTGAAGCGTGAGGACAAAACCATGCACAGCGAAAAAGATGCTCAACTCGAATATGCGATCCTTAATGCACTGCGGTTGATCCTCGATCCAGAGCTGGGCGTTAATCTGGTTGATCTGGGGATGATCTATCACATCGAGATCGTATCCGGCGGGCTGGTCAACGTTCAGATGACCACGACCACACCCGGCTGTCCTGCTGCGGGATTTCTCATCGAAGCCGTGCAAACTTGCGTGGAAGCGGTCGAGGGCGTCTCGCGCGCCAATGTCGAGCTGACGTATGAGCCCGCATGGATACCGGAGATGGCACTGCCGGAAGTACAAGCTCGTTTCACTGGCCTGTCCTTATAGAAAGCATGACCCCAACCGCTTCGCGAAGACCAGCGATTGAAATTTATCAATCGCTGGTTTTACTTTTGACAACACGCTCAGGCTGTAATCGTCCTTTGTGCTATCGCAAATAAGCTCTCAAATACTCAGTTCATTTCACATAAAGCATTGTAAAGTAACGATAATTATTTCATCGATTTATGGTCCATGTTGATTGCGGTCAAGGAAGGAACCTCCCCGATCTCCTATACATAAAACGACAGAGCAAAGAGCGCTCGGTCCTATCGTATAGGAGAGAATCGATGGCAGACCAGATGCAGATCAACCGCCGCACGATACTGGCAGGAGCAGCACTCGCTGGTGCGTTAGCCCCGGTGCTTGCGACAACATCCGCCTGGGGTAATGGCGCAATCCGGAAGGCCAGTGCAGCGGAAATTGCAGCACTACCCCGGCAGAAAGTGGAACTGGTGAACCCGCCACTCGTCCACGCTCACAGCCAGGCCGCAGAGGGTGGGCCAAAGGTTGTCGAATTTACGATGGTGATCGAAGAAAAGAAGATCGTCATTGATGATGCGGGGACTGAAGTTCATGCCATGGCTTTCAATGGCACCGTTCCCGGCCCGCTGATGGTTGTGCATCAGGACGATTATGTTGAGCTGACACTCATCAATCCTGAAACCAACACGCTCATGCACAACATCGATTTCCATGCGGCAACCGGCGCATTGGGTGGCGGTGGGCTTACCGAAATCAACCCCGGTGAGAAGACGGTCCTTCGTTTCAAGGCCACCAAGCCCGGCGTTTTCGTCTACCACTGCGCACCTCCAGGAATGGTTCCTTGGCACGTTGTCTCGGGCATGAATGGGGCGATCATGGTGTTGCCGCGCGATGGACTGCACGATGGCAAAGGCAACAAGCTTTCTTATGACAAGATCTATTATGTCGGCGAGCAGGACTTCTATGTGCCTCGCGATGAAGCTGGTCAGTATAAGAAATACGACGCTCCAGGCGATGCATATGAAGACACTGTGAAGGTGATGCGTACCCTGACACCCACCCATGTTGTCTTTAACGGTGCAGTCGGTGCATTGACCGGTGACAAGGCAATGACCGCCAAGGTCGGCGAGAAGGTGTTGATCGTTCACTCGCAAGCCAATCGCGATACGAGACCTCACCTCATCGGCGGACATGGTGATTATGTCTGGGCAACTGGCAAGTTCAACACGCCGCCAGATCTCGATCAGGAAACCTGGTTTATTCCGGGCGGAGCCGCGGCAGCAGCCTTCTACACATTCCAGCAACCCGGCATCTATGCCTATGTGAACCACAATCTGATCGAAGCCTTTGAACTGGGTGCAGCCGCGCACTTCAAAGTCACCGGCGAATGGAATGACGATCTGATGACGTCGGTTCTGGCCCCGTCTGGGATGTAACGAAAGACTGAAAGCTTCTTTGGTGATTGTCGAATAAGGAAAGGCTCGGAGCCGTATCTATTGAACGACGCGGCTCCGTGACACCAAATGACCAAAGGTAACAAGAAGAAGCGCCTTCGGGAGTTGGCCGTGGCTGTGCCCGCTGTCTTGCTGGCGGTGGTTGCGGGTCTGTTTGTGGTCGATGCCTCAGGACGCGCAGAGCGCAGCTCTCGGGATACCCAATTTGAGCGCCCGCAGACCATTGTCGTTGCACCGCGCAGCATGACTTATCGCGCTGATGGCGACTTTCAAAAGAACAATTATCCGGTGGATGCACCACTGACGACGCGCAAACTCGCGCAATCCTTTGAGATTATGAAATATCAGGTCAGCGCATCCGACTATGAGCGCTGCATCGCCGATGGCGGCTGCCAACCGGCGGAAGCCTTACCGCATAATCGAAACGGATTGGGCGCCAATGCACCCATTGTCGGCGTGAGCTACGATGATGCGGAAAACTATGCAAAATGGTTATCGCAAAAGACCGGGGAAGTCTGGCATTTGCCGACCGACGAGCAATGGGCTTTTGCTGCCGGTTCACGCTTTACCGATACCGCTCTGGGCATTGAGGACGATGCCGCAGCCAACCCCGCTTTAAGGTGGCTCAAGGACTATGAGCAGCAGAGCGCGCGCAAACTCGAGCGTAGCCCTGAAGTTCGTTCTGCAGGTGCATTTGGTGAAAACGAACTTGGCATCGCCGACGTTGCCGGCAATGTATGGGAATGGACACAGACCTGTCATCGCCGTGTGAATATCGATGCCTATGGCAAGATCGTTGCCGAAACACCTGTCTGCGGCGTCTATGTGGTCAATGGCAAGCACCGTGCCGCCATGAGCTCTTTCATCCGCAACCCCAAGACAGGCGGCTGTAGCGTCGGTGTGCCACCCGACAATCTGGGTTTTCGGCTGGTTCGTGACGGTCGCTGGTATGCGGTCGTGCTGAAACGGCTGAAAGAATTCTCAATATGATGGTTTATGCTTGAATGCCCTATTTTATGCCCCCGAGACTATCCCTTATTCCTCTTGCTGTGCTAAAGCGACGAAGGGGATTTTTAGTAGGGGATGCGTGATGGCCACGATAGATCGCGGGCTTGTCAGAAAACTATCGTTGTTCGCAAAGATGAGCGATGACGAGCTGGACAAGCTTGTGTCTTACGCCTCAACGCGGCGTGTCGTTCCGGGCGAAACCATTTTTGAACAGGGCGATGACGCCGTCCTGTTCTTTTTGCTGCTTCACGGTCGCCTCAAGGTTAATCAGGTAACTCCCGACGGACAGCAGATCATCGTTCGCATGGTCCATCCCGGCGATCTATTCGGCTTCGCCAAGGCTTTGCAACGCAGCGACTATCCCGGCACGGCAATGGCGGTAGCCGAAAGCATTGTTCTGGCCTGGCCAACAGAGCTTTGGGACTATTTCGTCGAACAGAATCCCGGCCTTGCGATGAATGCGATCCAGACAATTGGCAAGCGGCTTGAAGAAGCCCATACCCGAATTCGCGAGATGTCAACCGAGGAAGTTGAGCGTCGCGTGGCACATGCCGTTCTGCGTCTCGCCCGGCAAGCGGGTAAGAAGGAAGAAGACGGCATCCGCATCGACTTCCCCATCACCCGTCAGGACATCGCCGAGATGACGGGAACAACGCTGCATACGGTTTCGCGTATTCTCAGCAACTGGGAAGGTCAGGGCTTCGTTCGCGGCGGCCGTCAAAAACTTACCGTCATCAGCATGGCTGGCATCAAGCGTCTTGCCGACGGCAACCCATAAGCTGCGGACTGATCGATCTTTTTCATGCGAATGCTCGTTACGAGCGGTCATTCGCATCTTTTGCTCTGACGATCCCGCAATTGTCCAAACACGCCGCAAATCATCAAGACCCTGAACACGCACGCCTGTAGATCGGATGGTAGATCAGAGCTTCAAAGCGAATGCATTTGAAGCCGGGTCCAGTCCTCTCCTCCCAAGCAAATGGATCTACGGCCATGACTACGAACTTCATCGAAACCAAAGACGGCACCAAGATTTTCTATAAGGATTGGGGCACAGGCCAGCCAATCCTGTTCTCGCATGGCTGGCCGCTTTCGGGCGATGCCTGGAGCGTGCAGATGCTGTTTTTCGCTGAGAAAGGCTATCGCGTTATCGCGCATGATCGTCGCGGTCATGGACGTTCCGATCAGCCATGGAATGGCAACAACATGGATCAATATGCCGATGACCTTGCAGAGCTGATTGAAAAGCTCGACCTCAAGGATGTGATCCTTGTCGGCCATTCGACGGGCGGTGGCGAAGTTGCTCACTATATCGGTCGTCACGGCAATAGCCGCGTTGCAAAAGCCGTGCTGGTTGGTGCCGTTCCGCCATTGATGCTCAAGACTGCAAATAATCCCGAAGGCACACCGATTGAAGTCTTCGACGGCATTCGCAAGGGCACCCGCTCCGACCGCTCGCAGTTCTTCAAGGATCTGACGCTGCCATTTTATGGCTTCAACCGCGAAGGCGCCAAGGTCAATGAAGGTCTGCGTGAGAACTTCTGGCTGCAGGGCATGGTCGGTTCGATCAAGGGGCTGTATGACTGCGTTCGCGAGTTCTCGGAAGTCGATTACACGGATGATCTGAAAAAGATCGAAGTGCCGACGCTGGTGATCCACGGCGATGACGATCAGATCGTGCCGATTGCAGCCGCGGGCGAAAAGACCGCCAAGATCGTGAAAAATGCAACGCTCAAGGTTTATCCCGGCGCGCCGCATGGTTTGGCGGAGACCGAAGCCGACAAGTTCAACGCCGACGTTCTGGAATTCATCCAGTCGTAATTTCGGCTCGAAATCGGGGCGGGACGGCGAGCGGAACTCCTCTTGCCGTTTTCGCTTTTGTGATCGCGATGACATATCCAAATGACATCGAAATATGCAAGATTATCATCCGTGGCTCATACAGTATGCATTTGTGCAAAGCTGGAAAGGCGATCCGCCATGACTGAGAAACCTCGCTTGCTTGAAGAGCGCGTGCGTGACGGTCTTGATATGCTGCCTGAACCAGTCGACCTGCCGGTTGACTGGCTGAGCTGCCATGATTTTCCACGCCCTTCATTGAAGTCTGCCTCAGGGCGCGCCCCGGAATCCCCCTGCTCTCAAACCGACAACACGCATTTACGAACGAAAGGACCATCATCATGACTGATAATGTAAAATCCCGTCGCTCTGCCTCTCTCAAGACACCAAGCGGTTTTTCGGAAGAAGCCGTGAAGGAAATTTCCGGCGGCATCACCGCTCTGCTCGCAGATGTGTTTGCCATTTATCTCAAGA
The DNA here is from genome assembly GCF_032066345.1 of Brucella sp. Classification (NCBI taxonomy): domain Bacteria; kingdom Pseudomonadati; phylum Pseudomonadota; class Alphaproteobacteria; order Hyphomicrobiales; family Brucellaceae; genus Brucella; species Brucella sp. The sequence continues at coordinate 178,994 of NZ_DAMBKZ010000008.1, read as the reverse complement.
CCAAGAATTTCCATTGGCATATGTCTGGCGCGCATTTCCGCGATTATCATCTTCTGCTGGATGAACAGGGCGATCAGATTTTTGCCATTACCGACGATTTGGCAGAACGCGCCCGCAAGCTTGGTGGCAACACCCTGCGCTCCATCGGCGATATTTCGCGCCACCAGCGCATTCTCGATAATGATGCGGAGTTTGTGCATCCGCATGAAATGCTCGCCGAGCTGCGCGACGACAACAAGGCACTTGTTGAAAGTATGCGGGTGCTGCACGAGCTTTGCGACGAATATGGCGATGTGGCGACCGCAAGCCTGCTCGAAAACTGGATCGACGAAGGCGAACGCCGCGTCTGGTTCCTGTTTGAAACGCTGCGGGGCACAAACGGCTGATCGCATGATCAGTCACACAAAAGAAGGGGCCATTGGCCCCTTTTTTCGTTTGTGGGCGAGGTGAAGCACAAACCCACTCACCCTATACCCAAGTATAGAGTAGCAAAAACTCAGGTGTATGGTTTTGCACTCATAGTACGGTTTCGTGCAGCGCCGCATCATCCCAAAATCCTCCCATATCCAACGCAGTTCAACGATTTTACGGGAGATCGATGATGTCACATTTCGCAACACCAGTTGACCACAAGCAGCCACGCCTTCCCCTCGACAAGTTCGCAAGCGAGACATCAATCAAGGTCTCTGCCCTGTTGTTGAATGCCGTAAAGCTTCTCGAAGAAGATGAGACAATCGCTATCGATCTGGTCAATCAGGCTTCAAGCCTGCTCGGCACACGCATGGTTGACGGCAATGATGTGGCGGATCGGATCGTTGTCGGCGGACTGGTGCCCTGGCAGATCAAGCGTGTGTGCCGCTTTATCGATGAGCGCATTTCCTACACGATTTCGCTTGATGAAATGGCGCGTCAGGTCAAGCTCAGCACCAGCTATTTCTCGGCAGCCTTCAAAAACAGCTTTGGCGTTTCACCACATAATTATGTGATTAAGCGCCGTGTCGAATTTGCCAAGGACAAGATGCTCAACAGCAATGCGCCTCTCTGCGAAATCGCGCTTGATTGCGGCCTTTCCGATCAGGCTCACCTGTCGCGCGTATTCCGCCGGATCACCGGTACGACACCAAGCGCATGGCGCCGTTATCAGACACGTCCGAATATCGGGGCGAATGTCGGGGCGAATGTTAGGACGAAACTCACAGTCGCGGAAATCTACTGAGGTTTCACGCGTGAAAGTTTTCAGCCGATGCCGCAATGGCCTCCCTCAATGCGGCAATGAAAACCCGGACCTTCGGCAAGACCAGTCTGGTGGTCGGATAGACCGCCCAGATATTGAGCGTTTCAGCTCTTGCATCACCGAAATTGAGCCTGACCAGACGCCCCGCCTTCACATCTTCACTCACATACCAGGTCGATAGAAGTGCAAGCCCACCGCCCGCAAGACAGGTGGCATAACAGCCCTCCATCGTGTTGGCGGAAAAGCGGGCGTTAAGACGAATGTGCTTTTCGCCTTCGGGCGTCGAGAAAGTCCAGTGTGTTGCAGAGCCGAGCGGCAGGCAGTCATGCTCTGCAATCTCATCAGTCGCGTGCGGTATGCCGCGTCTGGCCAGATAGTCCGGGCTTGCAACGATGCAACGAGGATTGTCGCTGAGCTTCTGCGCAATCAGGCTGCTGTCGCGCAGTCGGGCAATGCGGATCGCGAGATCCGTCCCGCTCGCAACCAGATCGGGCAAGTGATCCGTAAGATCGAGCGCGATACGCAATTCTGGATTCTGCTCAAGCAGCTGCGGCACAAACGGCGTGACATAGCGAAGGCCAAAGGCGACGGGAACCGAAACACGCAAAAGACCTGCCGCACCTCTGGCTTCTGCCCGCAGCAGCGCTTTCGCTTCGGTTTCATTTTCGATCATGGCGCGCGCAAAAGGCAGGAAGGTTTCACCTTCAGGTGTCAGCGAAAGCGAACGTGTCGTGCGATGCAGCAGCCGGACACCGAGCATTGTTTCAAGAGCAGCGAGACGGCGTGTGGCAACCATCGGTTGGAGACCAAGCCTTCGGGCCGCTTCAGCCAGGCTTCCGGCATTCACTGCCGCCAGAAATACAACAACGTCATCCGTATTCATTATATCGATTTTCGTTATACAGGCAGGTCATTCAAGATCACTAAAACGAAAATCGATAAAAAGCTAGATAGTCAGGCACCGATCGCGATAGAGCGGCTCTCACTTCAAGGTGCCTTTGATAGCCGCCGTATCCAAAGTTTTTCACGCATCGTTCCGCCGGAAAGCGCCTCCCACTTTCCTCGGGACCAGCCATAAGAGGGCAGCAAAATGGACGATAAAAGCCAATCTTCAACGCAAGCCGGGCAAGCCAGCGCCGGTATCGGCAAAGGGGCTCTGTTCGCAATGGCTATAGCCAGCGGCGTGGCGGTTGCAAATATCTATTACAATCAGCCAATGCTTGGGATCATCGAAGCCGATTTTCCAAACGATCCGATGACGGGCCTTATCCCGACCGCCACGCAGCTTGGCTATGCCGCTGGTTTGTTCTTCCTGCTTCCGTTGGGGGATATCGTTCACCGGCGCAAGCTGATTATCGGCCAGTTCATCATTCTGGCAGTAGCGCTTGCCATTGCGGCTGTCGCACCATCGGCGCTGGCTCTGGTGATTGCATCACTCATCGTGGGTGCAAGCTCGACAGTCGCACAGCAGATCGTGCCGTTTGCGGCGTCGCTTGCCGTGCCTGAAAAGCGCGGCGCGACCATCGGCACGGTGATGGCGGGCGTCCTTTCGGGCATTCTGTTCAGCCGTACGCTTTCCGGCTTTGTCGGTGAACATGCTGGCTGGCGCGAAATGTTCTGGATCGGCGTACCGCTGGCGCTCTTTGCCGGTTTGCTGATGTTTTTTGCGCTGCCGAACCATCGTTCAACATCGCATATGCGTTATCACACGGCGATCCGTTCGCTGGCTAAAATCTGGAAAACACACAGTGCCCTTCGCATTGCAGCACTGACGCAGGCAGCGCTTTTTGCAGCCTTCACGGCCTTCTGGACCATTCTCGCGCTTTACCTGCAAACGCCTGAATTTGGCTTGGGCGCAGATGTGGCCGGTCTCTTCGGTATTGTGGGTGCAGTTGGTGTTTTTGCAGCGCCATTTGCAGGCCGGATTGCCGACCGCAAAGGTCCGCACTTTGTCGTGCTTATGGGCGCAATCCTCACGCTGGTTTCTTGGGTGATCTTCGGTCTCTGGTCGTCGCTTATCGCGCTGGTCATTGGTGTGATCGTGCTCGATTTCGGTATCCAGAGCGCTCTCGTTTCCAATCAGCACATCATCTATGCACTTGATCCGGAAGCAAGGAGCCGCCTCAATACCATCTTCATGACGGCCATGTTCCTTGGTGGAGCGGCGGGCGCTGCACTCTCGACGCTTGCATGGAAACATGGCGGCTGGCTTGATGTAAGCCTGCTGGGCGGTTTGCTCGCCATCATAGCGCTGGCCATTCAGTTCGTCGCTTTTCGTGTTCGCAGCTCGATTGCTGCCCCGCATTGACTACAGCATAATTCCTTAAACGTGAATCAGTTTAAGGTAAAATTATGCTGTAAATATAAAGTGTTAGAGCGACCTTTGTGCGCCCAAAAGGGCGCACGGCGCTCTACGAAAGAATTGCTTTCACAGACAATAAAAAAGGCGGCCATTTGGCCGCCTTTGTGGTTGGTGGTTTTATCAACGGGGTACCATGCCCGGCTGGTCGGAAGGCAGCTTCCGCAAATCGACAACATCGATATTGAGGTGCTGTGCAACAAGATCGGCTGGCGTATGCGTCAGCCATGAAGACAACGACACTTCCTGATATTCAGCCGTCCTGAACACGGCGACGAATTGAAGATCGGTGGTGCCGGTATTTTCGATCACATGACCCTGACTGCGCTTCACATAGCCGACATCGCCAGCTCTGAAATCTGCAGTCTGGGCGCGCGGGCCTGCATCGAAAACGGTCATGCGGCCTTCGCCCTTGATCCAGTATTGCCATTCATCGGCATTGGGGTGCCAGTGCAACTCGCGGACACCGCCGGGCTTGATCGTCTCGATTGCAGAAGCAATCGTGGTGGATGCCTTGAAGATTGAACTGTCAGCCATGCGGATGGCGCCAGAACGGTTTTCCTTCAATGGCTTTGCAGAGCTGAGCTTGTAGGTGAACGGAAAGGGGGGCAGGCCAGCTGATGAAACCTCTTCCTGATCGTTGGAAAGTTCGCCCGGCTCGCGACCCTGAAAAATCCAGAGATTGTTGAGCGGGATCGACTTCATCGCGTCTTCGTCGATGCCGAAATTCTTGGCAAGAATGCTAGGCGGTGTATGCGCCAGCCAATCTGTTACCAGCAGCGTGTTGTATTCGGACTGATCGCCTTCATCAAATGCCAGGACAAATTCGCAGCCATCAGGACCGAGCCCCTGCAAGGAATGCGGAAAGCCTGCCGGGAAATACCATAGATCGCCTGCTTCAACGTCCTGCACATAGGCGCGGCCTGCAGTATCAAGCACAGTGATGCGGCAACGACCATTGGTCACGATTGCCCATTCCGCAGCGCGATGCCAGTGCATCTCACGAATGCCCCCTGCACTCAGGCGCATGTTGACGCCGGAAATTTCCGCGGAAATTGCAAAGTCGGATTGTGTCAACTGACGCGCCCAGCCGCCATTCTGAATGCGCTTTGGCGCATTGTTGAATGAACCCCAGAAGAGCTGCATATCACCGATATCGGTTGCAGGCGGGTCCTGAAAAGATGGAAACTGTGCGTTAAGCGCCGGGTTCTTCGGACCGGGATCGGTCAGGCTTCCGGCATTGGCGTTGACCGCGCCTTCGGGCGGCAGATCAGGATTGCCGAATGTCGGCTTCGTGGAATGATCGTTGGCGCTCTTTGCGTCTATGCGATGGGTTGTCATGGCGGCTTCTCCTCTCGTTGCCAGCGGCAACAATTTCTGATGCAGGAGAAGTTTACGAGAGCTGGGAAAGGACCACATCTATACCGAGGTCTATCTATCCCCGGCGATTGGTATGCTGTTCCCCAACCCTATGATCGGAGTGCGTGCTCAAGATGGTCGAGCAGTTTGGTCACATCGACCGGCTTGCCCAGAAAAGCGAAAGCGCCGCCTTCCATGGCCGCATTGCGAGTACGGTCGTCTTCAAAGGATGTCATGAAGATCATCGGCGGATGAGCCGTCTGCTTGTTCAGTTCGGCCTGAAGCTCGATTCCGCTTAATCCCGGCATTTTCACATCAACCAGCATACAATCGATATCCGATTGCGCCTCATAGGCAAGATATTCTTCGGCTGATGCAAAAAGACGGCTTTCATAACCGCAGGATTTGACGAGATCGTCGAGAGCTTCCCGGATGCCCTGATCATCATCAACAATGGCTATGGTATGAATTTGCGCTGCGGACAAGACATTGGACCTTGAATTGCTAAAATCTGATCGTGCATCCCGAAAACGATTCCTGTTTTTAGAGATGCACTTAAGGCCCTTTATGCGCTCTGGCAGAGCACAAATATACCATACTTAGATACAGGTCACTTTGTCGTTTCGCTGAGGAACTCGGCCTTGCGAACCAGATCGGCAAGAGAACGCACATCCATCTTGCGCATGACATTGCCGCGATGAAGCTTCACCGTCACTTCACTGATGCCAAGATCAAAGGCGATCTGCTTGTTCATTTTGCCAGTGACGACGGCATCCATCACTTCCCGCTCGCGTGGGGTCAATGTCTGCACCAGTTCGACGACAGCCTGATTTTGCGCTGCCTCCTGCCTGCGCACGCTATCGCGCTGCACAGCCGAACTGACTGCATCGAGCACATCCTGTTCCTTGAACGGCTTGGTGAGAAAGTCGACAGCGCCTGCCTTCATCGCACGTACCGTCATCGGAATATCTCCAAAGCCCGTCATGAAAACCACGGGAAGGCGAATGCCCGATTTTTCAAGCTGGCTCTGGAAATCAAGGCCGCTGATGCCCGGCAAACGGACGTCGAGGAGAATGCAGCCGGGTCTTTCCATTCGTGATTGATCCGGGAATTTGGCCATGAAGGCTGCGGCTGTTTCAAATGCTTCCGCATCAAACTGCATGGATAAAAACAGATCGGCCAGCGATTCCCGCATCGACGGATCGTCATCGATGATGAAGACCACCGGCTTGTCGTTTGGTTGCTTTTGGGGCTTGCGTATCTCAGGCATCCTGCACTTCCCAATTGATCGGCAGGCGCATTTCAAATTCCGCGCCACCTGTTTCGTGGTTGGTCCCGGTCAGGGTTCCACCGCTTGCTTCAACCGTGCTGCGGCAGATCGAAAGCCCCATGCCCATACCGGAAGCCTTGGTTGTATGAAACGGCATGAACAGCCGTTTGAGCGTATCCTGATCTATTCCCGGTCCGCTGTCACGAATGCTAATTACGGCATGGTCATTGTCGGTGCGTCCGATGGTGATCACAATTGAACGCGAACGGGTTCTGGATGCTTCCATCGCTTGAATGGCGTTGGTCACAAGATTGATAATCACTTGCTGAAGCTCAATCCGCACGCCCTCAATCACGGGCGAACGCCAGTTCTGTGCCATGCGTACCTGCGTGCTGCTGCGTTGCAGCTCATGTTCCATGAGCGCAATGGTTTCGCGAACCAACATGGTGAGATCGATGGATTCCACCCGCCGCTTGGCCTGGCTCAGCATATTGCGCGTGTTCTGGATAATCTCGCTTGCGCGGTCACTGTCGCGAATGATCCGTTCCGCAGAGCGTCGCACGGCGGTCAGGTCCGGCGGATCGCGGTCGAGCCAGCGCAGCACTGTCTGCGCATTGAGCATGATGGCGCCAAGCGGCTGGTTGAGTTCATGGGCAAGCGAGGCAGACAAGGCACCGACGGTTGCGGCCCGCGAGGCTTTGGTCAGTTCGGCTTGTGCTTCCACCAGCGCCTTCTGCGCCAGTTCACGCTGAGTAATATCGACCATACTCAGCACAACGCGATTGAAAGCAGCAGGATCGCTCGGGAAGCTAATGCTCAGCAGCGCCAGCCGTTCTTCACCACTTTGGGTGTGAAACTCGACTTTGTTCTCAAAATAGCGCTGTTCATCGAGCAGCGCTTGCAACACATGCACGAATTGGTCATCGCGTGGAACGAAGAGACTGCCAAGTCGATGCGCCTGCCCCAGATCAACCCCTAAAAGTTCATAGGCTGCTTCATTGGCTGCGACCGTATCGGTCATGCCAATGCATTTATGGACGAAATCCGGATGCGTGCGGGCGTAGTCTTCGATGTCAGTGATGCCTTGCGTCTTCAACTGAATCAGATGCTGGCGAAGCCGTGAATAATCGCGCTCGCAAAGGGCAACGCGAGTGCGGTCAAAAATCGAGCGATAGCGCGCTTCGCTATCTTTGAGCGCTGCGTGGGAGGCGAGCAATTCCTGCTGCCCCATTTTGTTTCTCAGAATGAGAACCGCTGTGACCACAACTGCAGCAACAGCGACTGCCAGTCGAATGGTTGTCTGGAAATCCGGCTCCGGCCCATGGGTCGCATAATAGGATGTGATGGTGAGGATGAAGCAGCCAATGCCGCTCAGGATAATGCCTGTGCGCCCTGTTACTTCGGCTGCCAGCAGCAGCACAATGGCGTAGAGAACGGCAATAGCGCCTTCAATATCGGTGAAGGTATCGACGTAAAAGACAGCAAGCGCCAGCGCCAGTGCGACAAAGCCGACCGCCAGTTCACTGCCTCGCTTATGCACGCCCTCTGCATATTTAGACATCGTTTGTCGTTCCCCAGATTCGACTGCGCGAAACCATAGAGCAATTTAAGTGGTTGCGAACCTATACCTAGGTTTGGGTCCCAACTCTGCTCGCCAATAGACCTAAGTATCTGAACACTATCCGTTCATCTGATTGAGCTGCCTTGCTGCGCTGCCTAACCTTGGAGCGCATTGAAGCTGCAAAGGAGTTCGATCATGCCCGGCGATAATCCCTCACACGCACTCGCTGCAGGCACTGTTGCGCCTGCGTTCACTTTACCTGCAACGGCGGATCAGACGGTATCGCTCAGCGATCTGCGTGGCGCTCCGGTGATACTCGCATTTTACCCGGCTGACTGGAGTCCGGTCTGCAGCGATCAGATGGGACTTTATAACGAAATTCTGCCGGAATTTCACCATGCGAAGGCGCAGCTGCTCGGCATATCGGTAGATGGTGTGTGGTGCCATGCCGCCTTTGAAGCAGAGCGCAAATTGCATTTCCCGCTTCTCGCAGATTTTGAACCCAAGGGTGAAGTCGCCCGGAGCTATGGCGTCTATCGCCAAAAGGATGGCGTGGCAGAGCGTGCGCTGTTCGTCATCGATGCCGATGGCATTATCCGATGGAGCTATGTTTCTCCGCTGGGCATCAACCCTGGCGCCGATGGCATTCTTGAAGCCCTCGACATGCTTGAGGCCAAACCAACCACTAAGGAGCTGCAATCATGAGCAAGTTGAGCATTCCGGTTAGTAAACAGGATCACATCCAGGGATATGAGACAGCCGCTGTAACCCTTGTCGAATATGGCGACTATGAATGCCCATATTGCGGCGAAGCTTATTACGTTCTCAAAGCAGCGCAGCAGGCAATGGGTGAGGATCTCCGCTTCGTGTTCCGTAATTTCCCGCTTGCCGAAATGCATCCCCATGCGCTTCACGCAGCGGAATTTGCTGAAATGGCCGCTACACAAGGCCTGTTCTGGCAAGCCCATGATCTTCTTTACAAAAACCAAAGCGCGCTGACCGATCATGATCTTCACGAATATGCGACAGCTCTCGGCATAGCGCCAGTAACCCTCGCAACCGCCTTCGACGGTCGTTTTCAGGAGCGCATTGAAACAGATTTTCGCGGTGGATTGCGAAGCGGCGTCAATGGCACACCCACGCTTTTCATCAACGGCACGCGATATGACGGTCCGCGCGACGCAGCAAGTCTGGTTACTGTCCTGCGAGAAGTGAAGGATTTGCTTGTCTGAAATCATGACTGATAGATGCATAATCGCCTCGGGGACCAGCGCCCCGAAGCTTCATCTTTCTAAGGTAGGATATCCGTCTTTGCCGTTCTGATATTTGGCTCTTCTGGCTTCATGTAAAGAGCTCTGTCGCCGCCAACTTCAAGCATCAAACTCCGCTCAATTGCGGCCACATAATCCGCAGATGACGCGACCTGCAAACGCCTGCCCGATCCCTGATCATGGAGGACATCTTTCCGCACTGTAATGATGTTGGTTATATCGGCATTTGTGTGGGAAATATTCGCCGGACCACCATCATAAGTCGATACATTTACAATGAGCCTGTTCGCACTCCATGTGACCATTTTCACATCAGCCAAAGCCGCATTGATTGCCGTCAGCATTGTGCCGGCCTCGCCCTTAATACCGTCATAGCGATAAAGTGCTATCGCTGTAGCCGCAGCTTCAGCATCGCCTTCATCGCAGATGCGCGTCCATGGCAGAACAGATTCAGACTGGCTGTCACCCGACCACTCGATATAGGCAATTGCCACACACTGGTTCGGGCCGCTGGTCATAACGCGGTGCAAAGAACGCAGTGCCGCCATATGCCCCTCGCGCACCATCTGGACGTCATCGACATCTGGCAACGATGACCGATCGACAGCAAAGACAACAGCTGCATCAACTCTGTCCGACGGTAAAGCCTCACCCGCGAGTGCCTTCTCGTTCGGAAACAAAAGCGACCCCAGCAATAGCACCAGAACTGAGATCAGAACTGACCGCCCGTCTTCACCAAAATTTGCGTATTTGCCAAACATGGTCGCCGCCCCGTTTTACCGCCGACGATCCGTCAGCGGATTGGAGGGGACCATATTCTCCTGATGCAACTGCTAAAATACGACAGGTGCCGTATTTCATGCTGCCCGCCTAGTTGGTAGCTTTTGGTCAACAGCAGCACATGCGCTTACATTCAAGCAAGCCATTGCTTGAATGGCGGTTCTGGCAGTTGGGGTGGCTTCTGCCAGAGCCGCGACCGCAATATTATGCCGAAGGCAATCCAAGACGCACCGCATAGGCCGTCAGCTCGGCACTGCTATGGAGATCGAGTTTGCGCATGAGGTTTTCGCGATGCTTGCGGGCGGTGAAAACGCTGATACCGAGCCTGTCCGCTATTTCCCGTGTCGTCGTACCCTTTGGGATCAATGCCAAAAACTGCAGCTCACGTCTTGTAAGCGGCACGGGCGACAAGACATCGATATTGGGTTCAGGCTCATGGCCACTCGGACGGTTGATCGCGGCACCAATATGAGTTGCGCCATTGCTGTGACCGTTTTTCAGATTGGTGATGGTGGCAAGCAATTCGCTCGGATCGCCATCTTTCGTCAGATAACCATTGGCACCAGCATCAAGTGCTGCACGGATCGAGCGGGATTCACTGTTTGCAGACAGAATGAGAATTTTCAACTTTGGATAGGTCGTTCGCAATTGTTCTATGAACTGAAAGCTGTGAAATCCCGGCATACCAAGATCAAGCAAGACCATATCGCAAGGCGTCTGAGCCAGAAGCCCCAACAAAGAAGAACAATCACCGACCTCTCCAACCACAACTGTTTCGCTTAAAGTAGAAAGAAGTAGTTTAAGTCCCTCGCGGACGATATTGTGATCGTCAGCCAAGATTACCCGGTAGTTTTCCCTCATCGATAAGATGCCCCTCAAGCCCAAAAGCGAATACAGGATAGCATTATGGTGGCATTAGCGCTCTCTGAAAAACACAAAAAATCTATGAGAGTTAATCCAATAGACGAGACGCGGATCAAGCAGGCGCTGATTAATACGCTCTACAAACATTCGGCGGGCGTGCTGCTGACCAATATCTTCGTGCCGATCCCCTCGCTTCTGATATTCTGGGGCAAAGTGCCCAATGTGTGGCTCATTGCATGGTGTGTTTCGGTTTATTTGCTGACAATCCTTCGCATGATCGTCACCCGTGCGTTTTTCCGCCATCCGAAAACACCGGACAGCTATCTGAAATGGGCCTGGACAGCGGCTGGCTTCTCGTGGCTATCGGGTATGAACTGGGGACTACTGGGTTTGATCGGTTTTCTCTCGGGCGAACCACACCTTCTTTCCTTCGCAATGATCGTCATGACTGGTCTGACCTGTGGGTCCGTACCCACTTCGTCGGCATTTCTTCCGGTCCTCGTCGGATCGCTGTTCACAACCGTTCTGCCAAGCACGATCTATTGCCTCATGAGTGAGGGTGAGATTTACAACGCCTATCTGTTTTTGATTGCCTGTCTGGTTATCATCAACGTGCATCATGGACGTGTGACCCACCGGGATCTGGCCGAAACAATCCGATTGCGCTTTGAAAATGAGACGCTCGTTGATCAGCTCAAAAGTGAACGGGACAGAGTGGCAGCTGCCGATCGCGCAAAGACGCGCTTCCTCGCAGCTGCAAGTCACGATCTCCGGCAGCCGGTACATGCACTTGGCCTCTTCAATTCGACCCTGGCAGCACTCGCAGGCAGAGGAAATGTCAATGGCGCCGACGCCGCTAATATTGCTGGAAAGATCAGAAACGTCGTCGCCAATCTAAGCTATCTGCTCAACGCATTGCTCGATGTTTCACGCCTCGACGCTCAGATTGTGACACCCAATCGCGAAACCATCTCGATTGGCGAATTACAGGATAATCTTCGCAGCGAATTTGCGGGCCTTGCCGAAAGCAAAGGTCTTCGATGGAGAATGGTCCGATGTGACCTTCATACAGACAGCGACCCCATGATGCTGCGGCAGATAATAGCCAATCTGATCGCCAACGCCATTCGCTACACGACAAGCGGAGGCATACTCTTTGGCTGTCGTCTCAGAGGCAGCAATATCGAAATTCAGGTCTATGACACCGGGCTCGGTATCGCCGAAAACCAGCACGAAACAGTGTTTGAAGAATTCGTGCAGCTGCATAATCCTGAACGCGACCGCGACAAAGGACTGGGACTCGGCCTGTCAATTGTGAAACGCACAGCAGAGCTGCTCAACCATCCGATCCGGCTTTGCTCGCAACCCGGCAAAGGATCGATGTTTTCAATCGTCGTACCGCTTGTCGTTGACCAGCGCCAACCGAAGAAGCCTGCCAGAAGCCCGCTTCAGACGGGTGGAAACATTTTCATTATTGATGATGAAAGCACCGTCCTTGATGCACTCACGGGGCTTGTCGACGTTTGGGGGTACCGAGCCTATGCGGGGCGCAACGCTGACGAAACATATGCCGCCTGGCTGGCCGATAAAACAGCGAAACCCTCTCAAACTGACCTTGTCATCGTGGATTATCGCCTTGAAGGCGGCATGATAGGAACACAGGCCGCACGCAGATTGTTCGATAAGATTGGATACGAGCTGCCAGTGATCATCCTCACAGGCGATACATCGCCTGAAAGGCTGCGTGAAGCCTCCGCGAGCGGTTATATGCTGCTTCATAAGCCGATTGATCCCGCCGAATTGCTGCAGGCTATCCAGAAGCCGGTATAAAACAGCGTTCTTTCAACCTTTAATCCGTGAGACTGCTCTATCGCACGAAAAATAATCAGAGCCTGGCTTGAAACCGCAAAATCGTTTCCTAAGTGATAGCCAGTGGACCGGGCCCCTCTGGCGGTTTTTCCAAACCGTGATGTCGGCCACTTCGAGCAAGCTCGAGGTCAGCCCGGTAAACCCCAGCCGACCTTGTTAGATTTGAACAGAGGTCGGATATGGAAATCTTTACTTCACTCTTCATGGGAACACCGGTCTGGATGTGGCTGGTGTTTATCGGCATCGTTCTGGCTTTGCTGGTGCTCGATCTTGGCGTCTTCAACAAGGAAGACCATGAGATCGAAATCGGTGAAAGCCTGAAAATGTCGGCTTTCTACATCACACTCGGACTGGCCTTTTCCGGCTTTGTCTGGTGGCAGATGAGCAGCGAGGCCACGGCGCAATATCTCACCGCATTCGTGGTCGAGAAAACGCTGGCTCTCGACAATATCTTCGTTATTGCGCTGATATTCAGCTTCTTCGCAATCCCGCGCAAGTATCAGCACCGCGTCCTTTTCTGGGGTATTCTCGGTGTTATCGTGTTGCGCGGCATCATGATCGGCCTCGGCGCCACAATCGTCGCAAACTACCACTGGGTTCTGTATCTCTTTGCGGTCTTCCTCATCATCACCGGCATCAAGATGCTGTTTTCGGGTGAAGATGATGAACCGGATATGAGCCGAAACCCGCTGCTGCGCTTTGCCCGTAAGCACATGCGTGTCACGGATGAACTGCACGGCAATGCCTTCTTCGTACGGTTGAAAGACAGTGCGACCGGCAAGATGGTACGCTTCGCAACGCCACTATTCCTGGCGCTCATCATGATCGAAGTGGCGGATCTGATCTTCGCTGTAGACTCCGTTCCGGCAGTCTTCACGATCACCACCGATCCCTTCATCGTTTACACATCGAATATCTTCGCAATTCTTGGCCTGAGAGCGCTCTTCTTTGCCCTGTCAGCCATCCTGCATCGCTTCGCCTATCTTAAATATGCGCTGTCGATCCTGCTGATCTTCATCGGCTCCAAGATGTTCATTGCGGATCTGATGGGCTGGGAAAAATTCCCACCGTCCTGGTCGCTCGGCATTACGTTTGCGATCCTTGGTGCAGGCATTGTCATATCGCTTGTAAAAACCAAAGACGCGGACAAGTCCGTCAGCCACCATCAGTCATAAGACTGCCAAACCAACATATCAGCCCGGCCCTCTGGTCCGGGCTGATTTCAAGATCAATAAATGATCTCCACCCCTGCTCTTTCCAGCGCTGCATAAACCGCACTGGGTGGTGGCTGATCCGTGATCACCAGATCAATGCCCGATGTTGGCAGGATCGAAAACTTGTCCGATCTTTGCAGCGCCGTATGGCTCGCCAGTACGACGAATTTTCTTGTCTGGCGGCGCACCACTTGCGCAAGCTGAAGATGCCTGTCCGACGGCCCAAGCAATCCACGCTGCACATCAAAGCCGCTCGCTCCCATGAAGGCGATATCGAAAACACGGCGCGAAATGATTTCCATCGCCTCAAAACCGAAGGAAGCACGGGAATGCTTGTCGAATTGCCCGCCGCAAAGCGTAAGATCAGTCTGCCCGCCCATAGACAGGACAATCATGATATCGACCATCAGCGATGTGGCGATGATCGGTGGCTCATGACGCGCCTCCCAAGCGGTGGCCAAGGCGGTTGAACCACCGCTGAAAAATACCGACATGCCCGGTTTGAGCAGTCCATGGGCAAGCCGGGCAATTCGCTCCTTGGCTTCACGATCGGCGCCGATACGCAAGTCAATATGCGGCAGTCCCTTTGCCGTGACGGCACGCGCCCCGCCATGAACGCGCATCGCTTGCCCCCTCTCCTCCAAAGAAGCAAGGTCTCGTCTGATGGTTTCTTCTGAAACCGAGAATATACCCGCCAGTTCCGTGCAGGTGGTGTCGCCCTGTCTGATGAGACGATCACGGATTCGATCCTGCCGATCCGAGGGCCGAAGAGGTCTTTGTGCCATTTTAAGGTCATGCCATTGTTACGTCGCGGCAGACCTAACGAACTTACCTCACAGGAATACGACAAAATCTCACCAAAACGGTCATTAAACGGGCAAATAGCGCAAGAGCCGGTCGAAACTCACAATTCGCATGTCATTCACGCCCGATAGTTTGTGCCCAAATCGGACACAGGAGTGACGGACATGGTTGAACTTTCAAGGCGCAGTTTTCTGACAGCCTCCGCTGCATTGGCAGCCACAAGCACCTTTGGTATTTCTTCGGCTTTTTCCGCCGATGCCAAAATTGAAATCTCCAGCATCTGGGGACCGGACAAGCCATTTCAGAAAGTCGTAGACGCTTTCAACGCGCTGAAGACCGGCGTCACCGTCACCAACCGCTTTGATGGCGATTATGAAACAGCCACTGCCAAGGCACTCGCCGGTATCGCTGCAGGCAAGCCGCCAGCAATCATGGTAACGGGCTGGAAGTTCGGCTATTTCGCACGCCGCACCCTTGGTGCCCGTGATCTCAACGAAATCGATTCAACCAAGGCAAAGGCCATCATTGCGAATTTCGTTCCTTCGCTGATGCCGCTGGTCACCATCGACGATGCCGTGATTGGCCTGCCATGGGCAATGTCCACACCAATCACCTTCATCAACAGCGCTCTTTGGGCGGAAGCCGGTCTTGATCCAAACCTTCCGGAATATCCGGATACAGATTGGCTCTATAAAGCTGCGCGCACGCTTGATGAAAAACTCAAAGGTAAACATGCCACCTACCGGTCGGCACTTGCTCTTTCCAACAATGAATGGACCAGCCAGTCCTTCATTCAGAATGCCGGTGGCTACATCATCGACCCCGAAGGCAAGCTTGCGCTTAACAGCGATGAGGCTGCAAAGGGCATGGAACTTTTCTGCCAGCCAGCCCATCAGGGGCTCTGGACTCCCGTCAGCGGCAAAGAGCAGGATGCCGCTTTTGAAGCTGGCGCGCTTGCGATCTGCACCACAAGTTCGACACGCGCTGCCAGCTTCCCGTTTGGGAGTGCCAAGGCGATCACCGCTCGCTTCCCCGGCATTCCGGGCCATGCCCGCAACATGAACAGCGGCGGAAACTTCCTCGCGGTCTATGCAAAGAATGACGAACAGGCCAAGGCTTCGCTTGCGTTTCTTGAATTCTGCGCCTCGCCTGAAGGTCAGAAGATCTGGTCGGAAGTTGGCTATCTCAACACATCCGTTCACGATATTCCGCTGATTAACGACTTCATGAAACCTGCTGCGGGTCAGCTTACCGATGGTTTGACTGCCGAAACCATCTGGCCGGGCAAGCGCGGTCTTGAAGGCCAGAACATCTGGCGCAAATGGGTATCACGCATGTTGCTGAAAGAAACGGATATCAAATCCGGCCTCAAATCAGCTCATGACGAACTTGCAACCGTGCTGGTGGATGCCTGACGCGAAATGTCGAAACCTCTGTTTGCAAAGCTGGCTCCGTGGATTTTCGCGGGGCCAGCCGTCCTTTCCGTCATTGTTTTCCTTTATGGCCCGATCATCGCTTCGGCGGTTCTGTCGGTTGTTGACTGGAACCTGCTTTCAACCGATGTCAGCTTTGTTGGGCTCGACAATTACAAAAGCTTATTTGCTGATGCCGATTTCCGGCTCGCAGCCTGGAACACGGTGCTTTACTGCATCATTCTCGTTCCGGCGCAGATTATTCTACCGCTGATTATCGCAGTGATGATCCATGCGGTGCAGGGCTCCAGGCTCGAACGCATCTATCGCGGCGCTTTCTTCCTGCCGACCATCCTCGCCTATTCTGTCGCAGGCGTTGCATGGTCATGGCTGCTTAATCCGGTCAACGGGCTTTTCAACGAAGTTCTCGTCTGGTTCGGATTGCCAACATCCATGTGGCACCTCGATCCGGATCTCGCACTCTTATCTGTATCGGTCGTCACGTTCTGGAAAAGCTTCGGCCTCAACATGCTGTTATGGATCGCAGCGCTTGCCAATGTTCCGCAGTCTTTGCGCGAAGCGTCGCGACTGGATGGTGCTGGCGCATGGCGGCGCTTTTTCACCATCGAACTGCCGCTGATTACACCGACCGCCTTCTTCATTTCGGTCACAACCGTATTTTCGGTGCTTGACGATATTGTGGGCGTCGTTGACGTTCTGACGGGTGGCGGACCAGCGGGCAGAAGCTCCAATCTGCTTTATTTCCTCTGGCAGCAGGGCCTGCAGTTCTTCCAGTTCGGCAGAGCAAGTGCAGTCGCCATGATTATCATCGTGGCAGTCCTTCTCATCACCTGGGCGCAGTTCCGCTTCGGCGAAAAGCGGGTGCATTATCAATGACTGTAAATTCTCTCAGCGCCACGCTCCAGCGTGGTACACTCCATATTCTTCTCATTGTGCTGTCGCTCATCACGCTGTTTCCACTGTTGTGGATGGTGACATCTGCATTCACACCAAACGAACTGATTGCGCAAAAGGCGCTGCGGTTCTGGCCCGAGCAGATCACCTTGTCGAACTTCCAGCTTGCAGCGGATCGTTATCCGATCTGGTGGTGGCTGTTTAACTCCGTGGTGACATCGGCTGCCATCACACTGGGCAAACTCATCATCAGCCTGCCCGCAGGCTATGCTTTTGCCCGAATGGAATTTCGCGGCAAACAGTTCCTGTTCTGGGTGGTGATTGCCACCATGTCCTTTCCGACGGTTCTCGCGATCATTCCCACCTACATCGCGGTGGTGAAGATACAGGCCTTCGATACCTATTGGGCCATGATCATCCCTTCGATCCCCTATATCGGCTTTTATGTCTTCTATTTCAGACAGTCGTTCCGCTCGCTTCCCGACGAAATGTTCGAAGCAGCGCGCATCGATGGTTGCGGAATCTGGAAACAGTTCAAGGATGTGGCCATACCCAACGTGCTGCCAGCCATTGCAGCCCTTTCCGTGATTTCTTTCATGGGCGCGTGGAACATCTATCTTTGGGGACAACTCGTCCTCGAAGACACCGGTCGAAAGACACTCACCACGGGCATTGCCATGTTTGCGGATGTGGACGGCGCTGAAACCCCATGGGGACCACTGATGGCGACCAGCCTTCTCTCCGTATTACCCGTACTCGGCATGTTTCTTCTGGCGCAACGTTACATCGTTGAAGCATTCTCGGCCGGCACAGGAGAGAAATAATGGCGCGTGTTCTGGTAATCGCACATCTCAACCATGATCGGATCTGGGAGCTTGACGGGCCACTCAAATCCGGCTCCCGCGTTTCGTGGGGAAAGCGTGAGACAAGGCTCGGTGGCGGTGGGTATTTCACCGGCTCACCATTTCTGGCACTGGGGCATGAGGTAGCGCTGGTCAGCTCGCTTGGCAATGATGCGCTTGGTGAAACAGCCCGCTCTGAGCTCTCAGAACTCGGCTTCGACATGCAGCATGTTTGCAGGCGAGATAGTGGCACTCACATCACCGATATTTTGCTTGAGCCTTCAGGCGAACGCACGATTTTAACACCGAGCCAGGGACCGATGCGATTGTTCCGGCTTGATGGCGATGTCAAAGCAGATGCTGCCTATATCAATTGCTTCAACCCAGATGCGACGATCCTTAAAGCGCTCGATTCAATCAGTTTGGTGGCGTCTCAGTTTCCCTTGTCTGAAAGCTCCGTGCCGCGACCAGCGGATCTCATGATCGGCTCAAAAGGCGATTTTCCGGAGTTGGATGACGATGCGCTCTGGCGCAAAGCACAGCATTTCTGCGGTTCCCGCCTGAAGCATCTCGTGATGACCGACGGTGCGCGCGCCATCACCATTCATGATGGCGAGCAAATAAGGAATGTCACCCCCATAAAACGCGCTGTCGTCAAAAACACCATCGGCGCGGGCGACCATTTCAGCGCCAATCTCGTATCCGCGCTGCTTGCGGGAACAGCGATTGAAGATGCCGCGCGCAATGCCAGCAAAGCAACCGCCGATTGGCTGGAACAGCGGGATCAGGAAAAATATTAAGCGCTTTGGTCCTGTGTTGAAATCTCAAATTTGAAGATGCAAAGCGCATGACATTTCGCTTTGCGGAAATGGAGAAAAATGGCCGGTATCATCATGAAGGACCTCAAGAAGGTCTATGCTGGCGGAGTGGAAGCCGTGAAAGGCGTATCCATCGATATCCGTGCAGGTGAATTTATCGTCCTGGTGGGTCCGTCAGGCTGCGGAAAATCAACGCTGCTGCGTATGGTTGCTGGTCTTGAAGACATTTCAAGTGGTGAAGTCAGCATTGGCGGACGCATCGTCAACGAGGTTGAACCTGCTGATCGTGACATCGCAATGGTGTTCCAGAACTATGCGCTCTATCCGCATATGAGCGTCTATAACAATATGGCCTATGGCTTGCGCAACCGCAAAACACCAAAGGCCGAAATCGAAACACGCGTGGCGGAAGCCGCCCGTATGCTGGAGATCGAACCGTTTCTTGATCGCAAACCGAAGGCATTGTCTGGCGGTCAGCGCCAGCGCGTTGCCATGGGGCGCGCAATCGTGCGCAAGCCTTCCGTCTTCCTTTTTGACGAACCACTATCCAATCTCGATGCCAAATTGCGCGTCACCATGCGCGGCGAAATCAAGCGATTGCAAAGGCGGCTGGGCACGACCTCGCTCTATGTAACGCATGACCAGCTCGAAGCCATGACCCTCGCGCATCGTCTTGTCGTGTTGAACAAGGGCAGTATCGAGCAGATCGGAACCCCGCTTGAGGTTTATCACAATCCGGCCTCGACTTTTGTCGCGAGCTTTATCGGCTCACCAGCTATGAACCTTCTTAATGCCCGGCTCGCCGGCAACCGTCTGATGATCGATGACGCTACCTTGCAGCTTTCAGGCAGTCTTCCCTCATCCGGTCCGCTCACAGTGGGGATCAGACCGGAGGATCTCGTTCTGGCGCAGAACGGTGTGAATGCACTTAGTTTCACACTCGATCATGTCGAAGAACTCGGCGCCCAGCGCCTCGTTCATGGTATGGTTGGCGAGCAGCGGATAACTGCAGCCTTTCCGCCTCACATCCCGATCAGCGATCATATGCAATTGACGGCAGGCACCGATAAGCTGCATTTTTTCAGCGCAGACACCGGCAAGCGGCTGGTTACAGCCCAAAGTCCGATTGTTTCGCAGAAAACATCAGGCCTGTCGCTCGTCTGAGGTCAGATGTGCAAACAGGCTCCTTGCTAAAGGCGTTAACGTCGTTTCATCTCGCACACAGACTGCCAGCTGGCGTGTTGCCCAACTGTCGGAGAGCTTGATGATCGCTATCGAAGAAGATCGCCGGAAACGCCGCGCCGCCGTTTCCGGTATGATGGCAACGCCCACGCCCTCGCCCGCCATCCGGCAGATACCCTCAAAGGTCCGCAACCTGATACGCGTTTTAAGCCGCAGGCCGATTTTCAGAGCCTGTGCATCGATGTGATCCTGTAATGCGCCTGTACCGAGCGCGATAAAGTGCTGGTCAAGCAATTCGTCGAGCCGGACGCCGTTGCGTAGGGCAAGCGGATGATCCCGCGCGCTGACCAGCACCAGCCGATCAATGGCAAAGGGTTGCAGATGCAATCCGCTGGTATCGACCGCATCGGACAGAATACCGATTTCAGCAAAACCTCCGGCGATACTTCTGGCAATTTGAATGCTCTGGCGCTCTTTCAGGTCGATATCGGCCTGAGCGTTGCGTGCGAGCCAGGGAGCAAGCCGCGCCGGAAGAAACTCCGTCATCGCAGCAGTATTGGCCAGAACGCGGATTGTCCCGCGCAGGCCTTTTGCATATTCGCCAAGCTCGCCCCGCATCTGCGCGATCTGATGCAAGATCGCGCGCGCATGATGGACCAGCGCATCGCCAGCTTCGGTCGTCGTGATGCCGCGTCGTCCGCGTTCAAGCAACATCACTTCGCTGAGCGTTTCCATATCGCGCAGCCTCTCACTGGCCGCCGCCAGCGAAAGGCCAACATCGGCGGCACCATGGGTGATACTGCCGGCATCTACCACAGCGAGAAACAAGCGAAGGTCAGTCAGGTCAAAGCGCATAAGGCAAGACTATCGCATAATTAGGCTTCGGACCAGCCGAAGCCATGTTGCGGAACTTCCACATTGTTCCAGTGCCTGAGATGGTCCATGCAAAGCCATGTTTGATTTATCAACGACACTGATATTGACGATTGCAGCCACGTTCTTTGCTGCCGGTATTGTCAAAGGCATTACCGGCATGGGCTTGCCGACACTGGCGATGGGCGTGCTGGGCAGCCTGATCTCACCACTGGCAGCGGCAAGCCTGCTGCTGGTGCCGTCTTTCACGACCAATGTCTGGCAGATGATTGCCGGACCAAATTCGGTCGCGCTGGTCAAACGGTTATGGCCGATGATGCTCGCAATCATTGTCGGCACAATGCTCGGTGTTTCCTGGCTGACGAAGGGTGATACCACTATCACGACCGGTACACTGGGTGCCTGTCTCAGCCTCTATGCAGCCTTCACACTGCTGGCACATCCCTTCAAGGTCCCTCAGAAGCTTGAGACCTGGTTGTCACCGGTCGTAGGCGCGATCACAGGCTTTATTGCCGGAGCGACCGGCGTGTTTGTGATTCCGGCAGTGCCTTATCTGCAAGCACTTGGACTTGAAAAAGACGAACTCGTTCAAGCGCTCGGCCTGTCCTTCACCATATCGACAATCGCTTTGGCATTAGGGCTCGGGGTTCAAGGAGCGCTGGTTTTTGATCAACTCGCAATCTCCACTATGGCGATTGTTCCGGCACTCGCTGGAATGTGGGCCGGACAAGTCATTCGCAGGAAAATCAGTCCCGTCATGTTCAGACGCGGCTTTCTGATCTGTCTGCTGCTGCTTGGTTTGGAAATGTTGCTGCGGCCACTTTTTTAGATCATGAACGCAAAGCAGATGCCGGGCTCATGCGCAGCGTCATCAACGCCGGAACCAGTGAAACCACCGCTGCAACAGCAATAAAGCCAATAGCAAGCCAGACATCGCTCATCGCAAATTCCACCGGCATCCTGACTGCTGTTGTTGCGGTGAGCCATGATGTGATGGCCCGCGCTGCCGCATAGCCGATTGCCAGTCCAAGAAAGATTCCAAGCAGCAGCAGGAAAAACAATTCGCCCCAGACAATCGCCATGATGGAGCGCACCGGCGCACCAAGCGCCCGCAGCGCACCGATCTGACGTTTTCGCGCGCCGATATGCATGACCGCAACCAACAACAAGGCGAAGACCACAATCACCTGCGTACCGATGGCGATACCAAGCAGCAGGCTGCGTGCATCTCCCAATGTTGAATAGAGCCTTGTGAGAACCTCTGCCGGGAAGATCGCCAATGTGCGATCAGAGCGATATTCCTGCCGTAGCCGATAGGCATCCGCAATCGTCTTTGGTTTTACAAGAATAGCGGGAACACCGGGGCTATCGGCATCGAAAGTCTCGTCAAGCGGCGCATTGACGTCGATTTCGTGATCATGGTCATGCGGCTTTTCATTGATAAGCACACCAAATCCGTTACCCGGCTTTTCAGCATGGTCGTCATGCTCGTGTTCTTCATGAGCTTCCATGCCATGCAGCTGCCAGACAGTGCGAATGGGAACCAGAATGGACCGATCCCATGCAGTGCCGGTCGGAGCCATTTTGCCAGCTACATGATAGCTGACCTCGGTATGTGCATGGCCGCCGGTCTCAACAGTGCCGTGCATTGGATTGACTTTAGCACCGACAGCTAGATCGACTGCCGAACCGATAATTGCCTCGCCCAGACGTGCGAACATCGTGCCTTCGGCAAGCTGCGGTGACAGGGCGGAAACAAGCTCGGTTGTCGTGCCGACAATGGGAAAGCCCATCGCGCTATCGCCAAAGCCTATGGGTGCTGCGAAGGCCACGCGCTTGTCATTGGCAAGTTTGCCCAGCATCGCACCCGACATCAGCGGCAGAGGCGACGGCTGCAAAAAGACCGACGAAAGTGTGAGCTGCGTGTCACTTCCTGCAGCACCGATCACAAGGTCAAACTTGTCAGATGCCCGCGCCGTCCCAAGCCGCACAGCCCGTTCCTGCAAGGTTACGACTGAACTTAATGCAACCGACAAAGCCAGCAGAACGATGATGGCGACGGCCCCACTCCAGAAACGGCGCAGATCGGCAAGAATGAATGCGATCATGACAATTCCATCTCCGCGCTGTCGCTTGCAATTTTTCCGCCTTCAAGGCGAATGCGGCGCTGCAAATATTGCATCAGCTGCGGATCATGCGTGACGACCACCAATGTCGCCTTTTCTTCGGTCGCAAGCCGCACCAGAAGCTCGGCAACATCGGCACCGGTTTTCTGATCAAGACTTGCAGTCGGTTCATCGGCCACGATCACGCCGGGCTTAGAAAGGAGCGCACGCGCGATAGCCACGCGCTGCATCTCACCGCGCGACAGCGTTTCGATATGTTGGTCCGGGCGGGTTATTCCGACTGTTTGAAGCAATTGAAGCGCGCGTGCGCGATCATCAGCCTTCACCCCAAAACTCAATTTGAGCGGCAACAGCACATTGGACAGTGCGGAAAGGCCGGGAAACAAGTGAAAATCCTGCATCACCAGACCAATGTTGCGCGCACGAAACGCATCGCGCCTGAAAGAAGACAGGCTGCTGATTGCCGTTTCGCCCCAAACTACTTTGCCGGCTTTCACAGGTTCGAGACCCGTTATAGCGTTGACCAGCGTACTTTTCCCCGAGCCGGAGGCACCGGTAATTGCCAGATGACCACCAGCAACCAGACTAAACTTTTCAATGGAAAGCACAGGGAGAGCCAACCCCGGAAAGCGCACTTCCAGATCGGTAATATCGAGCGACAGGCCCGATGGCTTGGCAAGCATCATCATCAGACCGTTTTGAAAGAAGCGTCACGCAGACGAAGCTGACTGACGAAGCCCGTTTCAGGGTCTGTCCATGAACCATATTCCAGCGTGCCGCGCGTCAGAATTGGCGCATTGAACTGCACGAATGTCTGTTTGGATGCCAGATAAACAACCATGATATTGTCGGGCCAATCGGAATCCGACGAGCAGAATGGGCAGATCGACATCGGAATTTCAGTCAGAACGAAGAAATTGGCTTCAGCCTTGAGTGGCGGTGCCATGAACCCGCTGATTGCCACTTCCTTGCCGGAAGCATTTTTGACCTGATCAGAAAACTCCAGACCCAGCACGCCAAAACTTTTATACAGATTGTCAAAGCCAAGCTGCTCTGCGGCTTGTGCCCTGTTTGCAATGCACATCAAAGGCGCAGCTGCCAATGCACCAAGCATGAGTTGCCTGCGATTGAAATGCGGTCCTGTGCGCATCTTGCCCTCCTGAAGAGAAGTGGACAGGCGGAAAACCCGCCTGTCCTTGATCAAACGAAGATTACTCAGACTTTGCCTTGCCGAGCGCAAAGGTGTCAGCAAGCACACGGTAAACATCGCTCTGTTCCATATAGCCGCGCAGACCCTCGGAACCTGGACCCGTTGCCTGAAGAACAACGTCATCGACCGCGTGAACGCCGGTGTCATCTTCCTTAGGGATGTTGCCCTGAACGAAGACTGCGCCCGGAACATCCTTGTAAGCCTCATTGGCTACATATTCGCCCTTCTCGTTCTTAACGGCTGGCACGAAGGCGCCATCCATCTTTGGACGGAAGGTTTCGTAATGATCCGGGCCGTTATTGGCGGCGAGGAACAGACGACGCGAAACATCGATGCGATCCGGATAACCGTCGCCATTGGTGTCTTCGTAATTCGGGAATCCGGCGGCATCGTAAGTGCCAACCTTTTCGCGCATTTCATCGCCTGGCTTTTCATCATCGACTGTACCAATGATGGCGACGCCATGGGTATGATCGCCGGTGACGATAATCATCGTGTCCGGGTTCTTTTCGGCAAATTCGCGGGCAACGCCAACGGCCTTGTCGAACTCGATGGTTTCGACCAGCGCGCGATCCCAATCAAGCGGATGGCTCATCTTATCAACCGATGCGCCTTCAACCATCAGGAAGAAGCCTTCCGGATTCTTGGAGAGCTTTTCGAGTGCCGTCTTGGTCATTTCCACCAGACCCGGCTGGTTCGGGAACTTGTCAACCGTGCCTTTCTTGAGGAACTCACGATCAAGCGTCACATCGAGGTTGCCGGTATGGAATAGACCGAGCAGCTTGTCCTGATTGGACTCACCCGATGCAGCAAGCTCGTCCTTGCTTGTGACCAGCGCATAGCCGGCATCCTTGAACAGCTGGATATAATCCTTGTCGTCCTTGCGCTTGGAACCCGGAACGTCCTTGGCGAGGAAGTAAGCAGAACCGCCGCCAAGAATAACGTCAGGCTTCACATCATACATCATGCCGACAATATCAGCCTTGTCGGAACGCTTGCGCGTATGTGCGACCAGCGCGGCTGGTGTCGCGTCCTGAAGTTCGGATGTCGAAACAATGCCGATGGACTTCTTGGTTTCACGACGCATTGCTTCTGCAATGGTTTCAACCTTCGGGTCGTCCTGGCTGTCAGGTGTACGATCGGCATAAACGCCAAGTGCATTCACGCGTGACTTATGGCCCGTCATATAAGCCGACATGGTGTTGGCACTGTCGGTCGCAATCGAATGGGTCGACGACGTGCCGATGAAAGCAACAGGTGGAATATCATCCATGTTGAGGCGGCCATTGGCCTTACCCTCAGTCATGCCCTTTGACATGATGCGTGCGCCGGTGCGGTGCGCGACCGATAGACCGTCAGCGATCAGGAAGATGATGTTCTTGGCTTTGGCTTCATTGCCGGTCGCATAGACATCCCAATTGACAGACTTGGTTTCGTCGCCAGCAGAAACTTCAACCTTGTAATCGCCAGCCTTACCGATTTTCAGTCCGCGCAGAATAAGAGCAGAGCCCAGAACCTTGTCTTCTGCGCCCTTTTCTTCAGCGGTAAACTCGGCTTTGCTGCCAAATACAGCTTCATAGTCCTGTCCATTGACGGTGACTTTCACGTCCTCTGGCTTAACGACCTTATCGAACTCAACCTTGAAATCGAATGGCGAATTGACAAGGATTGTCGCCCGGTCAATCGGATAGACGGTTGCAGCACCAGCCGCAGTCGTCAGCATGGTTGCTGAGGCGAGAGCAAGAAGCAGTTTGCGCATATCAGAAATCCCCACTGTGTAATGCGTGTGAGGGTCAGATAAGAAAGCTAGATGACACTGGTATAACAGTTTGCCGATTAATTGGTAAAACTTGCTTTGCCGGCTATTGAGAGGGCAACTCTCCTTTTGAATAAAGATTTTGCGGCTCACAAGAAGAACTTATTTGATCCATCTCATTGTTTATAAATAATAATTTTCAAAATATCTGGTATTCATGCGGGTGTAAAAAACTTGGGCTAATTGTCTGCGGATCAATCAGACAGGTGACCTATGATAAGCAAAACGCTCTCGATCATTCCATTGACCGCACTTCTGCTCAGCACAGCCCTGCCTGTCTTTGCGCAAGACAAAGTGCCCGCTTTGGTCGGCGAGTTTGTTCTGCCCACCGGCCTGAAACTCAATGGCGTTGAGTTTGGCGGCATTTCCGGCCTTGATTACGATCCGGCCCAAAATGTCTATTATGCGATTTCCGATGACCGTTCAGAGAAGGCACCTGCCCGTTTCTACAAGCTTAAACTTGATATCGACGCATCCGGAATTCACGGGCTGGATATTCTGGAAACCAACACCCTGCTTGATGCCGAGGGAAAGCCTTTCGCAATCAAGGATGTCGATGCGGAAAGCATTCGCTTCAACCCTGAAAGCCAGACGCTTTACTGGTCCAGCGAAGGCGACCGCAAAGGCAAGCCTTCTGTTCGTGAAATGAAGCTCGATGGAAGCTTTGTTCGTGAATTCAAACTGCCGGAAGCCTATTTGCCGGATGAGAATAAAACGCGCGGCACGCGAAACAACCTGGCTTTTGAAAGTCTCGCCATCACAGCCGACGGCAAGACGCTGCTTGCAGGCACTGAAAATGCTCTGGCTCAGGATGGTGAGATTGCCACGCTTGATAAAGGCAGCAAGTCACGCATCATCTCCTTCGATATCGCATCGGGCGAAGTAACCGCCGAGCATGTCTATGAAACTGATCCGGTTTTCGCAAAGGCAACGCTACCGCCTTTCTGGAACGACAATGGATTAAGCGAGTTCATGACGGATGGGCCGAATCTTCTCACTGTGGAGCGAAGCTACGCTCACGGTGTGGGTAACCGCATCAGCATTTATCGCGCATCCTTCGATGGTGCGACTGATGTGAACGGCAAATCATCGCTTGAGGGGATCGCAGCCACACCGTTGAAGAAAGAACTCTTGCTGCGTCTTGATGAAGGTACGTTCGGCCTCGATATCGACAATATCGAATCCATCACATGGGGTCCGGAAATCGATGGTGCGAAAACGCTGGTGATCGCGTCCGACAATAATTTTAATGCCGACCAGTTTACCCAGTTCGTCGTCATCAAGCTTCCATAGCAGCTGTCATCAAACCTTAATCGTGATGATAATCACCCGTCACAGGGCCCCTTTAAGGACCATTGCGTTTGTTTTCGCAATTTAGGGGGTCCCTTATGCGCCTTGGTTATCTTCTCGCTTCCATTGCCACGATTGCTATGACGTCTTCGGCCATGGCTGAAGAGACATTCACCGCTAAACTGGCAGGTCACGCCTATCTGCCAGCTCTGACGCTGATAACACCGCCTGCCGATGCACCCCGCGACGCCTGGGTTTCCGGCAAATTCACCGGCAAGGCACGCAATGACAAGCCAATGAGCGTCATGGGCGATGTTGGCAAGGCCTATGGCAGCCACACCACCGGTATCTCGCTTCCCTTCATCGGCCAGCCGGTACAGGGCATGTCAGGTTTCGCGATGAACCGCGCAGCCGATGGCAGCATTTTCACACTGACCGACAACGGTTTTGGCACCAAGGCCAACAGCCCGGATGCACTGCTGTTCTTCCACCGCATGAAGCCTGATTTTGAAACCGGCAAGGTTGAGCGCGTGGAATCGGTATTTCTGCGCGATCCCGACAAGAAAGTGCCGTTCCGCATCGCTTATGAAGGCACCGATGGCCGTTACCTGACGGGTGCGGATTTTGATCCGGAAAGCATTCAGTATCTCAATGACGAAATCTGGATTGGTGATGAGTTTGGCCCTTACATCATTCGCGCTGGTCTCGATGGTCGCGTGAAAGCCGTCTATCCAACCATGCTCGATGGTAAGCAGCTGACAGGACCGGATACACCGGGCATCGTCGTGCCAGCCGTTGCCGGCAAGGATTATCGCGTTCAGCGTTCGGGCGGTTATGAAGGCATGGCATTGCAACCAAAGACCAACCAGCTCTGGGCCATGCTTGAAAAGCCGCTTTTCGACGACAGCGGCAAGCCGGAAGGCGATTTCCTGCGCGTCATCACTTTCGACACCGGCAAGGGCGAATGGACCGGCAATAGCTACCGCTTCCGTTTGGCTGAAGGCGCAACCGCTATCGGCGATTTCAACTTTATCGACGACACCCGTGCGCTGGTCATCGAGCGTGACAATGGCGAAGGCGATCCAAGCCTTGAATGCAAGACCGACGATCTTTCGGCCTGCTACCCGCTGCCAGCCAAGGTCAAGAACATCGTTCTCGTCGATACATCTAAAATCGACGCTGACGGCTACATCCATCGTATCGGTCATATCAATCTGATGGACATTCAGGACCCTGACAACAAGGCAATCCTGAAGACCGCAGCAGCACGCGACCTCAAGGGCAAGTTTACCTTCCCGTTCTTCACCATTGAAGACGTGATGCGCGTTGACGATACGCATATCCTGATCGCCAATGACAACAACCTGCCATTCTCGGGCGGTCGCCAGATCGGCGAAGCTGCCAATAACGAGTTTATCCTGCTCGAAGTCGCAGATTTCCTAAACGCCAAGTAAGTCTCGTTCTGAACCACTGGCGGGCACTGCATAGTGCAGTGCCCGCTTGCGCATTCTGCAAAATAAAGACATTGCTCACCTCCATAGTCGGCAGACAGCGAAGAGCAGAGAAGCAGAATGACCGTTAGAGAGATCGTCAAATTTCCGGATGCAGCTTTGCGTGCAGCAGCAGCACCTGTCACCGTCTTTGATAATGATCTGCGTCTTCTCGCACAGGATCTGCTCGACACGCTGCGCGCAGCACCCGGCATCGGCATCACAGCTCCGCATATCGGCGTTCTGACGCGTGTTGTGGTGCTTGAGCTTTCCGGCCCCGGCAGCGCCAAGACCTATATCAATCCCGAAATCACATGGGCTTCCGATGAGAAAATCCGCCATCAGGAAGGGAGCGTCTCCATGCCAGGTGTGGTGGACGATGTTGAAAGACATGCCCGCATTCATCTGCGTTATCAGGATATCGATGGCAAGGAGCTGACTGAAGAATCCGATGGCTTGCTCTCTGTGTGCCATCAACACGAGATTGACCAGCTCGACGGCATTTTCTGGCTTCAGCGCCTTTCAAAACTCAAGCGCGATCGCCTTATCAAGCGCTATCAAAAGCTTTCAAAGTAAAAACGAAAATCAGCAATTCAGCGAAAGTTTTCGCAGCTGCCTGGCCGGAATAGGTGAAGTTCCTCAATCTGAAACGCTGATCCGGAACACGAGAAGCGTGTTGCGGTTGATTGTATCCGCTGCGCTCGTTCTATCTCTTTGTTCTTGCGCATGTCGTTATCGGATCGTAGCGGGATTAAGAAATCAGTCCAGTGGACTGATTTCTCCGCGAAGGCGGTTCCCATTTTTCAGCGAGCCTGTTGCTCGCGCCGATATCTCAGGCAGCGTTAGCCACCTGGCTGGCAGTTCATGTTAGTGAATGCTGTGAGTTCGTTCTTGTTCTCACTGAAGCCGAAAGCTTTGACGGTGAGCTTGCCAATCATCGTATCGTTGCACAGCATGATTGAGGTCGGCTTTTTACCTGCAAGCGTCATATCGCAAATACCACCGAAGCTTTCATTTCCGTTATCGTTCTGCGTTCCGATTAAGAGATCGCATTTCAGCTTTGCAGCAATACCCAGCTGGGTCAGATCTTTCGCAAATTCATCGCTGCGTTCTGATATCTCTTTTGCATCAGTGATATCGCGCACCTTTATTGTTTCGGCAGCCACTGGCGCAGTCAAAAAAATCAAACCGGCAGTCATTAAGCTCGCCAATCGGAAATACATGTTTTCGTCTCCTAAGCTGTAATCAGAACTGAATTCGCAGAACAGTTTATCAATACAATCACTTTGCCCGCGTCCAGCCCCTATATGAATTATGGTGAACCCAACGGGCAAGGTTATATCTCATCAGCGCTTACCCAAGCTTGCGGTAAGCAGGAAGCCACCAGCTGTTGCAAAGGACAAGATACGGTTTTTCGTTCCGTTACGCCTACGAAACGGAACATTTTACCAGCGCTCTATCTCTTTGAAAAAGATGGCACTATGTCGATTTAATAAACCTAAAGGAGACTATTGTTTAGCGACTCTGATGGTCGCGGGAGAGGTCTTTTTCCTCTTCCGGATGAGTGATGGAGTATTTGAATCAGCACGTCCTCACTGTCAGGCACTATAGGGCGATTTGGTTAAGAATGTCTACGTCTAACCGCAGAAAAGCGCTCAACGCCTATTTCAACCGCTGAATCATCAGGCAGCCGTTTCACGACTGACTACCTCTGCCTTAAGCCTCCCCGAGCCATCCTGTAGAAATCGAGCCAGCACAGCAATGTTTGCCGAGCACACAACACGTTTGCTTTCCACATAACGTTTCAAGATTAAGTCTGCCCCGCTCCCAACCGTCGGCAAGGCACAGCAATCGCTTTTAAAGCTGAACTTTCAGAAGCGATTGCAGATATGAGAGACAGCTGATCTCGGCGCAGCTTGAGAGCGGAACCAGTCGTTCAAGAAACTCTGAATGCGCAGTGTCCTTATTCTGCCAAATCAAATGATGTCTGTCGGCCAGCTTTGTGAATCTACCCCGTTCTCCGACACGCGAGCGACCAGCGCACCGCATCAGCCAACATGAGGTTTTACTGCCAGGAAGATAGAAGACCGATTCTCCCACAAGTATTGTTACTCTCTTCAGCAATCTTGCTTGAATGCGAGAGGGAATCTCATAATTTCAGACCACAAGCCTGAATAGACTGCCGTCTATTATCCTTAATTCTCTTTATATTCAGGCAGATAGGATGTTTTCGATTCGTCTGGACTATGATTCCGGATAGGCAAACCTGGGACGCTAACCATTTGTTAATATACGCCCCTTGCAGCAAAATAAGAATCGGACATAATGACGGTATTTAGACGGTATTAGTTCCAGTGCCGTCACTAGGGATCCCAAGTCTATGAATATCGCAAATAAAGCAGAGCAAGTGTCGTTCGACGACATGATATTGACGCAAGGGCGAGAGATCTCGCGCAAGCTCAATCTGCTGCGTCATGAAAACTTCCCGCCAGATGCGCGCAAGAACTTGCGTCAGTTTTCCATGGCCGAAGCTGCTTACTTCCTTGGTGTATCTCCGAGCAATCTCAAGAAGCTTCATCTGGAAGGTAAGGGCGTTGAGCCGATCATCCTTTCGGGTGGTCGTCGCGCTTATACTATCGAGCAGCTGCAGGAACTGCGCCAGTGGCTCGATCAAAACGGTCGTGCTGAGGTGAAGCGCTATGTTCCACATCGCCGTGGCAATGATAAATTGCAGGTTATCGGCGTTGTGAATTTCAAAGGCGGTTCCGGCAAGACAACGACTGCCGCACATTTGGCGCAGCATCTCGCCCTCACCGGCCATCGCGTGCTTGCCATCGATCTTGATCCTCAGGCGTCACTCTCAGCTCTGCACGGTATTCAGCCTGAGCTTGATGAATTTCCATCGCTCTATGAAGCTGTTCGCTATGACGAACAACGCAAGTCGATCCGCGAAATCATTCGCAAGACCAATTTCCCCGGTCTCGACATCATCCCTGCGATGCTGGAGCTGCAGGAATATGAATATGACACCCCGCTTGCAATGCAGAATGGTGGCGAAGGCAAAACCTTCTGGAACCGCATTGCGGTTGCTCTTGCTGAGGTGGATGCCGATTATGATGTTGTCGTCATTGATTGCCCGCCGCAGCTTGGCTATCTGACGCTGACCGCCCTTTCTGCCGCTACATCGGTTCTCATCACGGTTCATCCGCAGATGCTCGATCTTATGTCGATGTCGCAGTTCCTGCTTATGCTGGGCGATATTCTCAAGACAGTTCGTCAGGCTGGCGGCGCAGTTCAGCTCGATTGGTTCCGCTATCTGATCACGCGCTACGAACCGACCGATGTTCCTCAGGCGCAGATGGTTGGCTTCATGCAAAGCATGTTGGCATCGCACATGCTCAAGCATCAGATGCTGAAATCAACCGCCATATCGGATGCGGGTCTTACCAAGCAGACACTGTATGAAGTTGAGCGCTCTTCCATGAACCGCGGAACTTATGATCGC
Organism: Brucella sp.; assembly: GCF_032066345.1. NCBI lineage: Bacteria > Pseudomonadati > Pseudomonadota > Alphaproteobacteria > Hyphomicrobiales > Brucellaceae > Brucella > Brucella sp. The sequence goes on along the minus strand of NZ_DAMBKZ010000008.1, from coordinate 146,930 downwards.
GCTATGGAAGCCTTGGAAGGCGTTAATTCGGAAATTCGTGGGCTTATTCATGAGGCCTGGGGTCGTTAGACGGCAGTCTAATTCGGAAAATATGGAATAAAATCAGGCTTATGACTGGTTTAAGGATAAGAGAATGGCACGGAAAAACATTTTTCAGAGCGTAATGCAGACCGAAGAAGCGGAAGAAAAGTCCGTTTCGCCGGTCGAAAATGTTTCGCGCCGTTTTGGTGCTGCAAAGTCTTTGTCTGCATCTATCGATGAACTTGCCAAGCAGGCTTCTCAGAAGCTCGATGGTGAAACCATCATTGAACTTGATCCTGCCGTTCTTGATGCATCTTTCATCGCTGATCGCCTGCCTGAAGCGGATGATCAGGAATATGCCGAGCTGCTGGAAGCTGTTCGCGAACGTGGACAGGATAGTCCTATTCTCGTCCGCCCTCACCCGGAGACCAGCGGTCGCTATATGATCGTCTTTGGTCATCGCCGTGCAAAGGTTGCTCGTGAGCTTGGCATCAAGGTCAAGGCTGTCATCAAGCCATTGGCTGATCTTGAGCATATTCTGAGCCAGGGTCAGGAAAACTCTGCGCGCGCCAATCTCAGCTTCATAGAGCGTGTTCTGTTTGCCGCTCGGCTTGAGGAACTGCAATATAGCCGCGAAGCCATTCAGGCTGCTCTTTCTATCGATTATCAGACATTGTCGAAGATGTTGACCATTCCACGCGCTATCTCGGAAGAGATGCTCGTGGCTATCGGACCGGCAAAAGGCATTGGTCGTGATCGCTGGCTTGAACTGCGCAAGCTGATTGAGATGCCTGGCAAAGCAGATGCTGCGCGCGAACTGATGGATACTGATGCATTCAAGGCAGCACAGTCGAGCACGCGCTTTGAACAGCTTTATGGATACCTGAAAGGTTCAAACCAGAAGAAGCCGGTTACGAAGGCCGCTTCGCGTACTGGTTCGACCTGGAATGCCGCTGATAAGAGCGTCAGCGCAACCATCAAACAGAATGGCAAGACAGCAACGCTGGCGCTCGGTGCAGCCAATGGACCGCGTTTTGCCGAATGGATTTCGCGTAATCTGGATACGCTTTATGCGTCATTCAGCAACGACGAGAAGGAGTAAGCGTACTGGGTGAGGGAACTTATCCTCGCCTGTCCTGCGTAACGTATAAAAGTGGAAGAGTGCAGGTGGTGGTCATCTGCATAATTTGACGAAGAGGAAACAGCAGCAAAAGAAAAAGGCCCCCAAACGTCGCCGCGTGGAAGCCCTTCTCATTGGTTTAGCAGCTAGAGAATCGCAAATTCACGAATCACTGTCAAGTGTATTTAGCGTCATTTTGGCGGGTGGATTTCTTTTGCCTTGTGGAAGGTGAAAGAAAATGGAGTCTCAATTCGGCCTGACGCCATTTGGCAGTCAGCGGATGACGCATGCCTTGTTGGCAGTGCATCAAAAAGCGAGAGAAATCCCTCAGGGAGCAGCCGCAGATAAGTGGCAGCTTCATCGTTGGCTGTGTGAAGGCAAGAATATCATTGGCATCAGTGATCGTTCTTTGGCTGTACTATCAGCCTTGCTGTCATTCTATCCTGAAAATACGCTGGTCGAATCCGGCGCTCTGGTCGTGTTTCCATCAAACAAGCAGCTGGCCTTGCGTGCGCATGGTATGGCCGATGCAACATTGCGTCGTCATCTCGCAGCGCTGGTAGAAGCTGGTATTATTACCCGTCAGGACAGCCCGAACGGCAAACGCTATGCCCGTCGCAGCAAAAGCGGTGAGTTAAAGGTTGCATTTGGTTTCTCTCTCGCGCCGCTTCTTATCCGTGCGTCCGAGTTTGAAGCTGCATCTGAACAAGTCAAAGCCGAAAAGGCTGCTCTGCGTGAGATCCGCGAACAGCTCACTTTGCTGCGCCGCGACATTTCAAAGCTGCTCGAATTTGCAATCGAAGCATCGCTTCCTGGTCCTTGGGATGAACTCAAAGTCGAGTTCCGTGCAGTTGTCGACAGCATTCCACGTCGTGCAGAGATGCAGGAACTGGCTATATTGGTCGCAAAACTGCAGGATATTCATGCTTCTGTTGATAAGGCTTTGAATAATAATCAAAAAGTTCAAAATCTGAGCGACAATGAATCCCAAAATGAGCGGCAGCTTAATGAATCAAAACCAGATTCCCATTTTGATAACGACGTTGCAAATTCGAACAACAGCGCGACTACAACACTGACGAACAGCGCTTACGAAACGCACGAAACCACTATTTCTCTCGATCTGGTTCTCAGAGCATGTCCAGAGATTGGTGCTTACGCATCAGCTCCTATCAGCCATTGGGAACATTTGATCGCAACAGCAGAGAAAGTAAGAGGTTTTATCGGTATCGATACCAAACTCTATGAGATGGCTCTGAAGATGCTTGGAAGACAGAATACGGCTATCACAATTGCCTATCTGCTCCAGCGTTATAACGATATTCGCTCTGTAAGTGGCTATCTTCGGATTCTCACGGAAAAGGCTGCTGAAGACGCGTTTTCTGTAAAAGCTCTCATGATCAGCGCCCTGCATATTCAGCAAAGACAACGACAACTCTCCTGATGACCTCGTGAAACAAGGCTTTTGAAGGAATGAGGCACAGTCAGTCCGTTGAAACTTAACAAAGGGTTAACTTTCGTAAACGGGTCATGGCGGCATAAACGAGGGTTGATCGGGCAATTCGAAGACAGGCGTGTGCAAAGCTTTTGACGAAATGAAACCTAAAAAGCGCAGGAAACTCAATTCCATACGCTCTGAAGGCTTAAGGCAGTTTTCTTCACTCAAGGCTACTCCACCAACTCGGCATAGACGAGATAACGAAGTGGGCCTTGTGTAACGGCATCAAAGGGATAACAGGTCGCTAGAACCAGGTTTGAGCCGGAAGCGTGAATATCGATCTGGGCTTCATCCCAGCGGGCGACAGTCATCTGAGTGGCGCGATAAGTGAATATCTTACCGTCATCCCGGGTGATGCGAATGAGATCGCCTTTCTCGACGTCTTTGAGAAAAGCAAAATGTGTGTCGCGATGTGCTGCATAGACGGCTGTTCCGGTCTCACCAGCCTTTGGTGTGTTCTGTAAATGGCCGGGACCAAAAGCGAGAGCCTGTCCGCTTGCGCCATTAAGAGCAATTGCTGATGCAGCCAGTCGTGGCGCTTCGATACGGGCTACCGGCCAGGTATCGGCCCAGCTCCACGGTTTGACCTTGTCGCCTGATGCGATGCTTTGCGTGAAAGCCCGCTCCAGAAGGATTTGTGCTGCATAGGCTTTTGCGTGAATCCAAAGACCCTGGCCGAAAATAACAAGACCACAGACCATCACGGCAACAGACAGAAGGGTGATGGGGGAGCGCAACAAGGCGCGCTCCTTTATCTTTGTATTTTGAGCGATAACGATACTCATCATGCATTCCCCCTGCGGCGTGAGAACCAGAAGATCAGGAAACCGATGAAAAGAACGCCCAGACCTTGCAGCATATTAAGTGTTGCCGGTGTTGCGGTTTGCGGCAGAGGCGTTGCAGGTGCCGGAACGCTCGGCATATTGACACGCTCTTGAGTGCGAACCTTGATCTGGTCCTGCCCGGCATCCGCATGGTCAAGCACGCTGCGTTCTGCACGAATGCCAAACAAAGTCTCGAAATCCCATGCGGCAGGAAGTTCCAAAGGAATATCAGCACGGGTAAGGGGTGTGTTTGCAGGACGTGCTGGCGTCTGATCGACAGCGACAAGACTTGTGAGACGTGTCACCAGATGGTGTTCCAATGCCAGATTGAGGATACGCGTGTCGGCTGCCAAGACTGAAATCTTGCCGAGCTTCATGTCCACTTCCGCATCATCGATTTTGCGACGAGCCCAAATTTTCGAAATGCCTTCCGCGGGGCTTGCTGCATCAAGTGACAGGGTGATCGTCCAGGGACGGCTTCCAACTGTACCTTGAACTGTAATGGTGCCAGTTGCATTTTTTGTACGGGCAGCAATCACCAACGGTTCGCCATGATAGATATCCGGTAGAATGCCGGGTGTCAGATTGGCGCCTTCCTGTGAGAAATTGACCTTTAGATCGGTGACAGCGGGATTCTGCAGCTTATCAAAGAGTTCACGCATACGCTGTTCCAGCTCTTCAGAAGAACCGATATGTGTGAAGGTGCCACGACCAAGTTCCGATGCCTTGCTCATCAGGTAAGTATTGGGTGCTGACCCGATGCCGACCATGAAGAGGCGCGAGCGGTCACGGCGCGATGCGATGACATCGAACATCTGCTGTTCGTTGCTGATTTCGCCATCAGTCAGGAACACGATCTGGCGCAAACCATCTTTCTGGTGGCTGTCATCAAGAGCCGCGTGCAGTGCGGGCAGCATTTCTGTTCCGCCGACAGCTTCGAGGCTGGCAACATACTGGCGGGCATCATTGATATTCTGTTGTGTGGCATCGACGGAATCCTCAAAGAATTTGGTCAGCGTGTCGTCAAAGCGAATGACGTTGAAACGGTCGCCGGGATTGAGATGCGAGAGGCCATAATCGAGACTGGCTTTGGCCTGTGTCATCGATGTGCCACCCATCGAACCTGAATTATCGATGACGAAGACGATCTCACGCGATTGCGCTGCATTGGTTTTGGCAAGCGGAGGGGTCACATATGCAAGCACATAGTCCTCATTGCCGACCCGTTCACGAAACAGCCCGACATTCGGCATGTCCGTTTGGGCTGCTTGCCATTCGAGGACGAAATCGCGATCCGCTGTGGCTTTTCCATCGAGAACGATTTTGGCGGTCTGCTCGTTCTGTCGGTCAATTCGCACAGGATGATAAAGGCTCTTGATATCGGATGCGGGGAAACCGGGTTTGAGATCGACCGTGATCGTTACCGGATTGATGCGCTCCTCACTGGGCATGATGAGCGGTGTTTCAATTGCGCTGTTGTCCGGGCCGGGCGCTGGTCGCGTTTTAGGCTGTCCCCAACCACCGGAAAGATCGGCGCTTTGTTCGATCGGATCGCTATTTTCAGGATTATAGCGCGGCGCCACAACAAGCGGCAGGCGCAGAGAAAAGCGATTGTCGCTGAGACGCACAGCCTGCTGATATTCAATCTGGATGACGACTTTCTCGTGCGGACCCAGATTGGCGACAGCATTGGTGAAGATGTTTGGCCGCTGCTGCTCGATGAGCGCAGCCTTCTTGCCTTCGCTTTTGGCTTTCTCGTAGATTTCGCGTGCAGCCTGCTTTTCCTTGATGTCGGCAACGATAACCCGGTCGCCCACGATCATTTTCAGGGAATAGACCGCGCTGTCTTCTGGCAGCGGGAAAACATAGAGCCCTTCAACCCAGCCATTGGTCGGATTTTCAAAAATCTGGCTGAGGCGGGCGCGGGCGGTTGGGCCGCTGACATCGATATTGTAGTCAGTGCTGATGCGTGGGGCTTCGACATATTGACCTTCTTTGCTGCCTTGCAGCAGAAGGCTTCCGCTTTGTACTGCATTCGGCGTCAGATAGGCCGGCGTCTCAGCACGGGCTGAAGCCACGTTGAGAAGCGAAAGAACAACAGCAAGGATTGGCAGTATCAGCATGTTCACAAACCAGATGAGTTTGCAGAACTGCGAGAGGCTGATTGCCCTTCCGCTGCGATGAGAGTGTCTGATGGCAGGCGACATGATGCGCTCCTGTATCTATCGGATAACTGGAGACAATTTTTGCCAGAGTGGTGTTTTAGTGCCAGCGTAAGCTTTCCCAAGTTTTATCCGGACTTTGCCGCAAGCCACCTTGCCGGTTCCGCTTATGTGTGGAATTGTGAAGAGAAGTACGGATTCAGGAAGTTCTCATGTCTCAGCAAGATGCGGTTTTGCCCGATCAGATGAATAGCCGTGTCGCTGAACGTGTGCGTGAGGAGATCGCGCGGCGCAGAATTTCCCGTCAGCATCTGGCGGATGAGGCGCGCATCAGCCTATCGACGCTTGAAAAAGCATTGTCAGGACATCGACCTTTCACGCTTGCCACCATCATCCGGCTTGAGCAGGCCATGGGGTTTGAACTGCGCGATCAGCTGGAAACAGAGAAGCCAAAGCCAGCCGCTCCCCATGGACATGCTGCAGAAGAACTGGGTGCTTATTCGCGTGCTGCCGTCTCATGGCTTGAAGGGACCTTCCTCACGCTTCGTCCTTCCTTCGGCAATCAATCCGATATTTTCGCTTATTGTACAGATATCAGCTGGGATGCCGAAAATACCCATCTGAAGTTTGAAGAGCGCGAGCGCACCGATACGTCTTTTTCGCAGCATGGACGTGTTTCTGTTCCGCATCTCTCAGGCCATGTTTATCTTGTAACCAATACGTCTGGCCAATACCGGATGGCGGTTCTGTCGCGCCCAAGCATCGCAGGTGAAATGTACGGCATTCTCACGACATTGCGGGCAGGGCAGGGCGCGCAACTGACACCTGTATCGGTGCCTCTGGCGCTTATACCGATGAAGGTTTTTGAAACGCCAGTCTTTGGGCGGGTCACAGCTGCAGATCAGGCCTATGACCAATATTCGCGCTTTATCAGCAAGACTCTTGGCGATGGTTATGCAAGTTTTGTGACATCGGAATAGATGAATAAAAAGTCTTACTTTATCTATTCTATTTACTACTAAATATGTCTGATTTAACAGCGTGATTTGCGTCTATTTCTCTTAAAATATTGAAATAGCAACAAATTATAGAGAGAATATTTCCTTAATTATGTTCAAATAACCGCCTTGCCTAATATATAAAATACCTCATTATTATTTTGCTGCCGCTGGCTGCAAAATGGAGAGGGATAATGAAGCATCGCGTAATTGGTCCTGCCTTTGTAACGTTTCTTTCAAGTACAGCCATTATTACAATCAGTAGTTTTATACTGAAAGCAGACCCGGCCTTGGCGGCCTGTTCATTTTCTCCCACACTTGGCGACGATACCTATATTTGCGATAGCGGCACATCTGCGACCGGGCTGACCGATATAAATGGCAATAACACTTTGCTGTTGCCAGCAGGCGGAACGGGTACAGTCAACGGCAACGTGACCTTCGGCGCAGGCACGGACCGGATCGAAGTTCATTCAGGCACGATCGCAGGCAATGTGGTTCAGGGTGACGGAGCAGATGCATTCGTCATTTCGGGCGGCACCGTCACCGGCAATATCCAGCAGGGCAGCGGCATTGATGATTTCCGCATGACGGGCGGCGAGATCGGATCACTCAATCAGGGTGATGCGCTTGATACGTTCTTCATGTCGGGGGGCCGGATTGTCGATGCCTTCGACGATGGCGATTACGCCGTCATGACCGACGGCCGTATCGGTCGCGTCAACATGAAGCTCGACAACAATTACTTCAATATGTCCGGCGGCACCATCGATCGCAATCTGGTGGCCGGTTTCGGTGATGATACGATCATCCTCTCCAATGGCATGATCGGCGGCAATATCAGCGTCAGCGGCGGCACCGATAGCGTGACGATTACCGGCGGTACCGTTGCAGGCGATATTCTTATGAGCTTCGGCAATGATCAGTTTAACTGGAATGGCGGCGGGATCGTCTATGGAAATATTGATCTGGGGGCCGACAACGATACTGCGGTTCTCACCAATCTGACAGACGCCAATATCGGCGCGACCAAGCGCCTGACAGGCGGCGAGGGCGTTGATGCACTGACTTTCAACAATGTCAAAACCGGCAAGGTTGCCCGCTTTGACAGTTGGGAGACGATCAACCTCACCAATGATACGCGGCTGACTTTTGACACGACCCTGACGCTTGGCGACGCCGGGACAGGCACCGGAACGCTGAATGTCGATGCCAGCAGCACGATCTATGGCGGTTCGGCACAAAGTGGCATCAATGCCTTTTCGGCCAGCCAGCTCGCTTCTGTCGTCAATGCCGGTCGTATCGATCTGACCAATGGTGGCTCAAGCACGAGCGACACATTTACGATCAAGGGCAACTATACCGGCCAGAACGGTCTTCTCTTCGTCGATACTGTGCTTGGCGCGGATGCTTCACCATCAGACAAGCTGGTCATCGATACGGGAAATGCGTCCGGCTCGACCGGTATCGTCGTCAACAATGTGGGCGGGGCGGGCGCTTCGACCGTTTCAGATGGCATTATGGTTGTGCAGGCGCTTAACGGTGCCACGACCGCAAACGGTGCCTTTGCGCTTAATGGCCGCGTTGCAGCTGGTGCTTACGAGTATTTCCTCTTCAGAGGCGGCGTGTCTGCCAATACGAATGAAAACTGGTATCTGCGTTCGACGCTGGTCAGCGGCAGTCAGCCTGCGCCTGTGGTTCCCGACCAGAATCTGACACCGGAAGCGCCGGAAAATACGGCTCCGCCGCCAGCACTGGAGCAGCCGCCGGCGACCCTGCCGGTCGATCCGAACGATCCCGACCCGGAAGATACGTCTTCTCCTGTGACGGAAAATTCGCCTGAGCCTGAAGCGCCACCTGCACCGCCAGCTGCAGAAGCGGCCAATCCGCCCGCCAGTTCCAGCGGACAATCTGCAATCCCGCAAATAGGCTTTGAAGGTGCTGTACCCCCATCACCGGGTGCCACGCGCGTCGAGGGCGATGTCGTTCCGCTTTATCGTGTCGAGGTGCCGGTCTATTCGGCTTTGCCGCCTGTCGCTCATCATCTGGCATTGACCACGCTCGGTACATTCCACGAGCGTCGTGGCGAGCAGGATCTCCTGAAAAGCGGCGGTTATCTGCCTGCGACCTGGGCTCGTCTGTTCGGTCAGGACATTGATATGAAGTGGCGCGGCACGGTTGCGCCGGGCCTTGATGGAAGACTCTTTGGCATTCAGGCAGGTCAGGACCTATGGGGCCGCGAAACGGAGAGCGGCCATTCCGACCGCTTTGGCCTCTTCTTTGGCTATGCGCGGGTAACGGGTGATATTACGGGCCAGGCCTTGGGCTGGAATGATCTGGCCGTCGGCGATCTTGAAGTGACCGGCACCAGCTTCGGCGGCTACTGGACACATATCGGCCCGCAAGGCTGGTATCTCGATGCCGTGCTGATGGGCACATGGTATGGCGGCGATGCCAATTCCAATGAAGGGCAGGGCATCGATGTTGATGGCCATGGTGTTACGGCTTCGCTGGAAGGTGGCTATCCGATTGCGCTAAGCGAAAGCTGGACATTGGAGCCACAGGCGCAGCTTATCTGGCAGAGCCTTTCGCTGGATGATCAGGCGGACCGGTACTCTTCGATTTCCTTCGATTCCGATAATGCCTGGACAGGGCGCATCGGTATGCGACTGCAAGGGGCCGAGGACACATCTATCGGCAAGCTGCGTCCATATCTGAAAGCCAATCTGTGGCAGAATTTTTCCTCCGATCAGACTGTGCGCTTTGCGACCGATCCGATTGTTACCGACCTGAAAGGCACTTCGCTGGAGGTTGGCGGCGGGCTGACCCTCGATATAACCGAAAAGGCCAGCCTTTATGCGACTGCCGATTACACCACCAATCTAGGTGGTGAGCGCAGCCGTATCTGGGAAGGTAATATCGGTTTGAATGTGAAGTGGTGAAATTTCAGTAGCCACCATTTCTGAACTGGTGTGTGCAGCATTGTTAACCGACTTGCTGCGGTCACATCCGCGTGATAATTGCGTCTCCTGCCAATTCTAAAGCATGTCACCCAAAAGTGGGAACCGGTTTTGGGATAATGACATGCTTGAAAATAGAGACTTAAAGCGTGTCGCATGGACCAGATATAATATGTCACGCTTTAGGAGTACGCCGTGGAACGACTGATCGAACGCAGCCTTTTCGCCAGTCGCTGGCTGATGGCACCCATGTATATTGGCCTTGCTATGGCGCTGGTCATTCTGGTCTGGGTTTTCATCGTTGAGTTATGGCGCTTTGCCATGATCGTCCCGTCAATGACGGTCAATGATGCGGTTCTTGGCGTGCTGGCGCTGATCGATCTCAGCCTTGCTGCCAATCTTCTGATGATCGTGATCTTTGCAGGCTACGAAAACTTCGTCAGCCGCATGGATCTCGCCGATCACAAGGATCGTCCTGATTGGCAGGGTGAAGTCGATTTCTCGGCACTCAAGCTCAAGCTCGTCGCCTCCATCGTGGCGATTTCCGGTATTCATCTTCTCAAAGTGTTTATGGACGTCGCCAAATACTCCGCCGATCACATCAAATGGATGGTGATAATTCATCTGGTTTTCGTGATTTCTGGCGTGCTTCTGGCCGCAATGGACTGGATTGCCAATCACGGCAAGACGCTTAAAAAGTCCAAGGCATCGAAAGCCCAAGCCTAATCATGCAGTGATTGCGTCGGCTTCGCGCAGGCGATAGCCGACTCCTGTTTCCGTCAGAATATAATGCGGCTGATCGGGAGATTTCTCGATTTTCTGGCGCAGCTGGCGGACATAGATGCGCAGATATTGCACATCGGCCACCGGTCCCCACACATGGCTCAGAATATATTGATGCGTCAGCACCTTGCCGGCGTGCTGAACAAGCAGACGCAGGATTTCATATTCCTTGGGCGAGAGCTTTATCTCCGCATCATCAAGTTTCACGATGCGCCTGACCAGATCGACCGATAAACCATCGCTCTGAAAAACCGGCTTCTCGCCCTGCTGGTGCAGTTTATGGCGCAGCGCCACCCGCGTTCTTGCAGCCAGTTCCTTCATGCCAAAAGGCTTGGCTACATAATCGTCCGCACCGGCTTCTAGGGCGCGCACAATGCCTGCCTCATCGGTACGGCTTGAAAGGATGAGAACTGGCAACGTCTGTCCCCGTTCGCGCCACAGACGCAGAAGTTCGTGGCCGTCCGTATCGGGCAAGCCAAGGTCAAGCAGAACGAGATCGGGCTTTTCACTCTCAAGCAACAGGTCTGCTTCGCGCGCATTGGCCGCTTCAATGATCGTATAGCCTTCGGTCGTAAGCCCCACCCGCAGCAATTTGCGAATGGGTGGCTCGTCATCGACGACCAGAATTTTCGGCTTTGGATCGTTCATGAGTTCCTGTCTATCTCTTGAAGCGGCAGCGGTATGGTTATCGTAAAACGGGCGCCGGAACCCTCAGCCCGGTTTCCGGCCCGAATAGTTCCGCCCATTGCTTCTGTGAAGCCGCGGGCAATGGAAAGGCCCAAGCCCGTTCCTGCCTGTACGTGATCACCCTTGCGAACGCGATAGAATGTATCGAAAACCCGTTCAAGATCGATCTCGGGAATACCGGGACCATGATCGCTGATTTCAAGCACCACATGACCACGCTCGACATGCGCTTCAAGCGCGATTTCTGATCCCTGCGGCGCATATTTTGCGGCGTTATCGAGAAGATTGAACAATACCTGCTCAAACAAGACCGCATCAAGCCGCAGCATGGGAAGATCGGCTGCGACCGCCACCTGAAGCTTGTGATGCGCGAGAATCTTGACCGCGCGATGCAGCGCTGCTCCCACAATATCGCCGAGATAATGTAGCGACAGATTGGGTTCCATGGCACCTGATTCAATGCGTGTCATATCAAGCAGATTGGCGATGAAGCGGTTCAGCCGTTCGGATTGCTCGACAATGGTCGATAGCAATTCGGTGCGGTCGCTTTCGGGCAGCGAAACGGAATAGTCGCGCAATGTGGTGGCGGCCCCCATGATGCCCGCAAGTGGTGTTTTAAGATCGTGCGATATGGAGGTGAGAAGCGCCGAGCGGAGCTTGTCTGCCTCTGCGGCAAGCTTGGCGCGTTCAACATCGCCCACAAGCTGCACACGCTCGATGGCAATGGCTGCCTGATCACTGAGCGCTTCAAAAAGTCTCTGCTGTTCGGGTGTCAGGATTGGCCCCTGCCGATCATTATCGAGCCCGATCACGCCGACAGACGTGCGCGCTGTCTTGAGCGGCAGATAAAGCCGCTTGGCGCCAGGCAGCGTATCCGCACCCCGACCGGCTGGCAGTTCATGTTCCCAAGCCCAGTGAGCTGCAGCAATATCGGCATCGACAAGACTGTCATCGGGCGGGTAGCCTGCGCGAACTGCAATGCTTTCACCTTCGGGAAGCAGGATGACAACGCGCACTTTCAGCATGGAAGCGATCTGAAAGGCGGTTGCCCAGAGCACATCATCGAGCGAACCAGTTCCCGCCAGCTTCTTGCTGAAAAGATAAAGATCCTCAGTCATGTTTGCGCGCTGCCGTGCCGCTGCTGCCTGACGCTGCACGCGGCTTGCCAGATTACTGGCGACAAAGCTGACAAGCAGAAAGAACGAAAGCGCCACCACGCTTTCTGGGTCTGCGATAGACAGCGTGTAGAGCGGCGAGAGGAAGAAGAAGTTATAGGCAAAAGCGCTTAACACCGACACGAACAGCGCTGGCCAAAGACCGAGCGTGACCGCAACGCCAAGAACGCCTACAACGAAAACCAGAGCGATGCTTCGCACATCCAAAAACTGGTCGAGCAGAAGCCCGACACCAAGCGCGCAGGCCGTGACCAGTGAGGCGGCGAGATAAGGCTTGATGTTGAAGGCGCTCGGTTGACTTGCGGTTTTGACACCACGCGTCGTCCCCGCCTTGTCGCGGTCGGCAGTCGAGGTGATATGAACATCGATCGCGCCTGAATGGCGGATAAGATCATGCCCGACAGAGCCTTCGATTGCCTCGCGCCAGCGCGACTTTGCCGATTTTCCGGCAACGATATGCGTGTAATTATGTGTTGAGGCGTAACGCACCAGATCTTCGGCAATATTCTGGCCGGGAATAATCACGGTTTCGCCGCCAAGCCTTTCGGCCAGGCGCATGGTTGCCGAAATCCGGTCTTTTGCTTCATCGGACAGATTAGCCGAACGCGGCGTTTCAATGTGAATGGCAGCCCAGGGCGCCCGCATCCGATCGGCAAGCCGCCGCGCATAGCGCACCAATGAAGCACTGCTTGTGCGCTGGTCGATGGCAACCAGAACACGATCACCCGCAGCCCATGGCCCTTCAATGGCATGTGCCCGCATATGGGTTAGCAATTGTTCGTCAACCCGCTGTGCGGTGCGGCGAAGTGCAAGTTCGCGCAGGGCAGTCAGATTGCCGGGAGAAAAATAGTTGCGGATCGCACGCTTGGCGGTTTTCGGCAGATAGATCTTGCCCTGGTCAAGCCGCTTGATGAGATCGTCCGGCGTGAGATCAATCAGCTCGATATCATCGGCCCGGTCGATAATACTGTCGGGCACGGTTTCGCGCACGCGGATGCGGGTAATCTGCGCCACCACATCATTGAGGCTTTCCACATGCTGAATATTGAGCGTGGTATAAACATCGATCCCGCGCGCCAGAATTTCCTCGACATCCTGATAGCGCTTGGGATGACGGCTACCCGGTGCATTGGTGTGGGCCAGCTCATCCACCAGAACCAGTTGCGGCTGTCTTTTTAGGATGGCATCGATATCCATCTCATCGAGCTGGTGGCCATGATAGGACACCGGCTTGCGGTCGATGATTTCAAGCCCATCGACAAGCGCTTCCGTTTCCTGTCGCCCATGCGTCTCGACAATGCCAATCACCACATCAATGCCGTCCGCTTTGCGCGCACGTCCCGACATCAGCATTTCATAGGTCTTGCCGACGCCGGGTGCTGCTCCCAGAAATATCTTGAGACGGCCGCGCGTTTCGCGCTCTGCCTGTTCAAGCAGCGCATCGGGGGAAGGCCTCATATCGCCAAGGCGAAGATCGTCCGATACCAAGCGTCGTTCCTCAAAATGAGAAGGCAGCGGGCAAGCCCGCCGGTAGAGCGGTTTCATTTTTAGCAGAATCGTTGAAACCGCTCTATTTCTTTGTTTTCACGCATTATCCAACACAAAACCGCGATGCACTTTTGCTGGAAATGCTTTGATCTACTCTAGTTAATCCCGGTTCTGTCCAGAACAAGATTAAGCTTGAGCACATTGACCACGGGCTCACCAAGAAAACCAAGCTCGCGCTGCTCGATCTGCTGTTCGACGATGCCGCGAAGGCTCGCTTCATCAAGCCCGCGCGCTTTGGCAACGCGAGGCACCTGAAAAAGAGCAGCTTGCGGTGAGATATGCGGATCAAGCCCGCTTGCCGATGTTGTGACGAGATCAATCGGCACTTCGGCATTGGGTGTACCCTGTCGCAATGCATCGGCATCGGCTTTGATGCGTGCAATCAGTGCCGGATTGGTTGGTCCAAGATTGGAGCCACCCGAGCTTGCAGCATCATAACCTTCTTTGCCTGCCGCAGAAGGGCGGCCATGGAAATAGCGCTCGCCTGCAAATTTCTGGCCGATCAGTTCAGAACCGATCACCTTGCCATCCTTTTCGACGAGGCTGCCATTGGCCTGTTGCGGAAAGATGGCTTGTGCAAGGCCGGTCATGCCAAGCGGATAAATCAGCCCTGTGATGACAGTAAGAGCAACGATCATGACGAGTGCTGGACGCAGTTGTTTCAACATTCTCTTGTTCCTTAAACCAGGCCGAGGGCGACAATGGCCATATCAATGGCCTTAATGCCGATGAACGGAACGATGACGCCGCCGAGGCCGTAGATCAGAAGATTGCGCGACAGCAGCGCGCCTGCGCCAACAGGCTTATAAGCAACACCCTTCAGCGAAAGCGGGATCAGCGCGACAATGATGAGTGCGTTGAAGATGATCGCCGAGAGGATCGCGCTTTGTGGGGTTGCAAGCCCCATGATGTTGAGCGCGCCAAGCTGCGGATAAAAGGCGAGAAACATCGCGGGAATGATCGCAAAATACTTGGCAATGTCATTGGCAATCGAGAAGGTCGTGAGTGCGCCGCGCGTCATCAGCAATTGCTTGCCGATCTCAACAATCTCAATGAGCTTGGTTGGATCACTATCGAGATCGACCATATTCCCGGCCTCGCGTGCGGCAACCGTACCCGTATTCATGGCAACGCCGACATCGGCCTGCGCCAAGGCTGGCGCGTCATTGGTGCCGTCGCCGCACATCGCCACAAGCTTGCCCTTGGCCTGTTCCTGCCGGATAAGCTCAAGCTTGTTTTCTGGCGTTGCCTGCGCCAGAAAATCATCGACGCCTGCTTCTGCAGCAATCGCCGCCGCCGTCATCGGATTATCGCCAGTAATCATCACTGTGCGGATACCCATGCGGCGCAATTCAGTGAAACGCTCGCGGATGCCGCCCTTGACGATATCCTTGAGGTGAATGACGCCAAGCAGGCGTCCATCCTTGCTGACTGCCAAAGGCGTTCCGCCGGTTTTGGCGATTGTGTCGGCAATGGCTTGCAGTTCATGGACGGTCTTTTCATCCGATGTTGCATGTTTGAGCACGGCATCAACCGCGCCCTTGCGGATTGACGACCCGTCAACATCGACACCGCTCATCCGGCTTTGCGCCGTGAAAGGCACGAAGATCGCATTCAGGCTCTGCATATCGCGGCCGCGCATGTCGTATTTTTCCTTGGCAAGAACGACGATGGAGCGGCCTTCTGGCGTTTCGTCGGCAAGCGAGGCCAATTGTGCGGCATCGGCAAGGGCCAGTTCATTCACGCCGCTAACCGGCATGAAGGCTGTGGCCTGACGATTGCCGAGCGTGATTGTGCCGGTCTTGTCGAGCAAAAGCGTGTCAACATCACCGGCAGCTTCCACCGCACGACCAGACATCGCAAGCACATTGAAGCGCACCAGACGGTCCATACCGGCGATGCCGATTGCCGACAAAAGTGCGCCGATTGTGGTCGGGATCAGGGTCACGAAAAGGGCAACCAGCACGATGACGGGAATATAACCGCCCGCATAGGAGGCAAAGCTCGGAATTGTCACCACAGCCAGAACGAAGATCAGCGTCATGCCTGCAAGCAGGATGTTGAGCGCGATTTCATTTGGCGTCTTCTGGCGTTCAGCCCCTTCGACAAGGCTGATCATCTTGTCGATGAAAGTCGAGCCCTGAGCCGCTGTGATGCGGACCTTGATCCAGTCAGACAGAACCTGCGTACCGCCGGTGACAGCAGAGCGGTCGCCGCCCGATTCACGAATGACCGGAGCGGATTCACCTGTGATGGCTGCTTCATTGACGGAAGCCACACCTTCGATGACTTCGCCGTCGGATGGAATGATATCGCCTGCTTCAACGATCACCACATCGCCGACCTTGAGACTTGTGCCAGGTACGGTCGTAAAGTCTTTCTGGCCTATATCACGGAGCAGTTTGGCCTGGGTTTCCGTGCGGGTGCGGCGCAGGGATTCCGCCTGTGCCTTGCCACGACCTTCGGCAACAGCTTCGGCAAAATTGGCAAACAGCACTGTGAACCAGAGCCACAGCACGATCTGGAACGAAAAGCCGATATCGGCTCCGCTGGTCGCAACATCCTTCAACAGAAGAACAGTTGTAAGCATGGAGACCACAGCCACCACGAACATCACCGGATTGCGTGCAAGGCTTTTGGGATTAAGCTTGCGAAAAGCGTCACCAATGGCGGGAATGAGGATGCGCGCATCAAGGATGCTGGCCTTAACGACTTTGGCGGATTGGGACTTGCTCATAGGGAACTCCAGAAAAGCGGACCCAGAAATTCTGCAGCAAGTACGATCATCAGCACTGCTGCAAGAATGAGGAGAATGAGGTTTGATGGCCTAAAACTCCGTGCATCCGAATGGATGCAAAAAGGAGTTATTAACTTGCTGAATATGTGCATTAGAATGTTTGCCCGTTGATCAGCGCGAGATGTTCAGCCACAGGTCCGAGCGCCAGTGCGGGGAAGAAGATCAGACCACCCACAACGAGAATGACACCGATCAGCAGACCGACGAAAAGCGGTCCGTGGGTCGGGAATGTCCCGGCGGATTCGGGTGCTGCCTTCTTGGCAACCAGTGAGCCTGCAATTGCCAGTGCCGGTACGATGACCAGAAAGCGGCCCATCAGCATCGCAAGACCGATGGTGATATTGTACCAGGGCGTGTTGCCCGAGAGACCGCCAAAGGCAGAACCGTTATTGGCGGTGCCCGACGTATAGGCATAAAGGATTTCCGAAAAGCCATGCGGCCCGGGATTGGCAATCGAGCTTAGACCTGCCGGAATGACTGTGGCGATTGCCGTAAAGCCAAGGATCGAAAGCGGCAGGCAGAGAACGGCGAGCATGGCCATCTTCACCTCTTTTGCCTCGATTTTCTTGCCCAGATATTCCGGTGTGCGTCCGACCATCAGACCAGCCACGAAGATTGCCACGACAACAAACAGGATGATGCCGTAGAAGCCTGCGCCCACGCCGCCGATAATGATTTCACCCAGCATCATGTTGATCATGGGGATCATGCCGCCAAGCGCCATCATGCTGTCATGCATGGCAATGACTGCGCCACAGGAGGCGGCTGTCGTCACCACTGCAAATAGCGCCGACATGGTAATGCCGAAGCGGGTTTCCTTGCCTTCCATATTGCCGCCATCAATGCCAAGCGCGTGGATCAGCGGATTGCCCGCAGCTTCTGCCCAGTAGCAAATGGCAACACCGGCCACAAAGAGCACGCCCATCGCAGCGAAAATCGCCCAGCCCTGCTTTTCATTGCCGACCATGCGGCCAAACACATTGGTAAGGCCTGCACCGATGGCAAAAATCGCTACCATCTGGATCATGTTCGAAATGGCATCGGGATTTTCAAATGGATGCGCGGAATTGGCATTGAAGAAGCCGCCGCCATTGGTGCCGAGCATCTTGATGGCAAGCTGGGAAGCGACCGGACCAAGCGCTATGACCTGACGCGCGCCTTCAAGCGTGGTGGCTTCGACATAAGAGCCGAGCGTCTGCGGTACACCGAGCGCCACAAAAGCGAGTGTCATGACCACACAAATGGGCAGCAGGATATAGAGCGTGCAGCGTGTGAGGTCATACCAGAAATTGCCCAGCGTCTTCATCGATTTGCGCGAGAAGGCGCGGATAAGCGCAATGGCAATGGCCACACCCGTTGCAGCCGAAACGAAGTTCTGGACCGTAAGACCTGCCATCTGGGTGAGATAGGACATGGTGCTTTCGCCACCATAGTTCTGCCAGTTGGTGTTGGTCACAAAACTTGTTGCCGTGTTGAAGGCGAGATCGGCAGGCACATTGCTCATGCCCATCGGGTTGAAAGGCAAGGAACCTTGCGCGCGCTGCAGAAAATAAAGCAGCATAAAGCCTGCAAGATTGAACAGCAGCATGGCGGCTGCATAGCTCGTCCAGTGCTGCTCCTCACGCTCACTTGTTCCTGCCAGACGATAAAGTCCCCGTTCGATGGGAACGAGGACAGGCGAAAGAAACGTGCGCTCGCCATTGAAAACGCGCGTCATATAGCTGCCAAGCGGCTTTATGAGCGCGATGATGATCCCGCAAAAGATGAGGATCTGTATCCATCCATTGATTGTCATGGTTTTTCCCAAGCCTGATTAGAGCGCGTTTCGATCTGATTGAAACAGATCCGCGCTCTAAATCTTTGGTTTAACGCGCAGCGTATCCGAAATTGGCTTCCCACTTTTCGGGATGCGCTCTAGGCTCAAATCGGCTGCTTATTCAGAACCGTTCCGGACGAATGAGCGCGTAAAGAAGGTAGGCGGCAACGAAAGCCGCAACCAAGGCGCCTGCGATATATTCAATCAGCATGGCGGGTTCCTCAAAGCCTCTCGCAAAGGCGCAAATAGCCAAACAGCATTGCGAAGAAAGCGATGCCGATACCAAGAACGGCAATATCCATTGTCATTTTGAATGCCCTGTCGCGATTGCCTCATGGGCCGAATGCCTATGGGGCTCTCTGTTTCCACAGCAGGGATTATGCTGCCGCAGCCCATAGGGTTTCGAGAGAGGGGAAAAGGCTGAAAAATAAAAAAGTCATATATGTTTTGACGTCAGGCAGGTGACAACAAAAAAACGCGCCGCTGGTCGCGACGCGTTTGGCTTTCAATTTTGCGATGTATCTTATGGGTTCAGATCATCAAAGGCCCGGGTAATCGCATCTTTTGGGCTTTTGCTGGCAATCAGGCTTGCCAGAAGGATCCGCGCCTGACCGGGACGCAAAGTCTGCGAATGCACGGCACCGGCTGCAACCAGATCATGGCCGCCACCGCCGCCGCCATAACCCGGCACCAGAACGCCGGTTGGAACGCGGCTTGAAACCACCACCGGGATATTGTTTTTCGTACACTCTTTCACGGCTGCAACGATTGTTGCATTGGCATTGCCAGAACCGAGAGCTGCCAGCACAATGCCGTGGCTTTGAGCCTGAATGCTCGCCCGAAGATGCAGGTCGTCGCAACCCGGATGAATGGCAACAATATCGACCCGTGTTGCGCTGATAGATGCGGGCAGGTGGATAGCATCCGGTCTTTCCAGATCGCGCACTTCCCGAAATGCATCGGCGTGGTCACTGCTGAACTTGAATGCGCCCCATGCAGGCACGATCCTGCCGCCGAAGGCGATCAAGACGCCTTTTTTGACATTGGCCGGGTCTGTTGCAAGATTGATTGCAGTCGTCAGATTGTGTGGACCATCCGCATCGGGATGATCGGCAGTGAACTGCGCGCCGGTTAAAATCACCGGTTTGGAAAGGTGGTGTTGCAGATGAACGAGCAGGGCCGTTTCTTCCATGGCATCCGTGCCATGCAGCACGACAACACCATGAATTTCGGGATCTGCAATCTGCGCTGCAACCGCATCGGAGATAGTCTGCATATCGATCAGTGTCAGGCTGGATGAATCCTTAGCCATCAGATCGATGGGGCGCAGCTGCGCCCCGACATCGCCAAGGGTCGCAAGCAGATCGTCACCATTGAGCGTCGGCGTGGCTGCGCCATCTTCCCCGCGCTTGCTTGCAATAGTTCCACCGGTGGCGATAACCGCCACCAATGGTTTGAATTGCGAATTACTCACTCTGCCCCTCAATCAGCTGTTTTTTGCGTCTCAGCTGCGCGTTCTGCCGCCAGACGATAGATTCGGTCACGCAGACCATACCAGCCAATAACCAGTGCGGGTACAATGATAATCAGCGAGCCGATGGTGTAGGAGCCGACCGGATAGTCTGCCGCCATTAGAACCAGAACGCCAAACAGGAAGAACAGCGTCAGGATGCCGGTATATGGCGCGCCGAACATACGGAATTCCGGACGGGCGATCTCGCCTTTGCGCGCGAGATACCACAGCTTGAGCTGGCACAGGATGATCACGCCCCAGGCGGTGATGATGCCCAGCGAAGCAAGGTTCAGCGCGATTTCAAAAGCTGCGGCAGGCACAACAGCATTCAGTGCAACGCCAATTGCGGTGACGACTGCAGTAACAGCAATACCGCCATAAGGAACGCCGCTCTTGTTCATCTTGGCAAGTGCCGCCGGAGCAGAACCCGAAACAGCCATCGAGTGCAGAATGCGTCCGGTCGAATAAAGACCGGCATTCAGCGATGACAAAACCGCAGTCAGCACGACGAGGTTCATGATGATATCTGCACCCTGAACGCCGATCTTGCTGAAGAAGGTCACAAACGGGCTTTCACCAGCCGAATAGAGCGTATGCGGCAGCAGAAGGGTGAGCAGCAGAACCGAGCCGACATAAAAGACCAGCAGGCGGAAGACGACTGTTTTAATCGCGCCCGGCATGATCTTGCGTGGGTCTTCGGTTTCACCAGCCGTGGTGCCGATCAGCTCGATCGAAGCATAGGCGAAGACCACGCCTTGTATGATTACAAGGGCGGGCAGGATACCGTTCGGGAAGAAACCGCCGCTTTCACGAATGAGATGGAAACCCGGCTGATGGCCATCGATCGGGGTGCCGGACACGACAAAATAAATGCCGACAGCAAGGAAAATTACCAGCGACAGCACTTTGATAAGGCTGAACCAGAATTCCAGTTCGCCAAAAACCTTGACCGAGAGCAGGTTCATCGACAGCACGAGGACGAGCGCGGTCATCGCAAACATCCACTGGTCGATCCCTTCGAGCCAGGGCACATAATGCTTGAAGAAATTCATGTAGAGGGCGACAGCAGTCACGTCTGCAATCGATGTCATTGCCCAGTTGAGCCAGTACATCCAGCCAGCCGCAAAGGCCATTTTCTCGCCGTAAAATTCACGGGCATAGGAGACGAAGGAGCCGGAGCTCGGGCGATGCATAATCAGCTCGCCAAGGGCGCGCAGCACCAGAAATGCGAAAAAGCCACAGACGGCATAAACGAACACAAGCGACGGGCCAGCCTGAACCAGACGTCCGCCTGCACCCAGAAACAGACCCGTTCCGATTGCTCCCCCGATGGCAATCATCTGGATCTGACGCGGCTTCAGCGCTTTGTGATAGCCGCGGTCTTCTTCTGTGAAGACTTCGCGTTCTGCCGGTGTGGCTTTGATAAATTCCGTTGTCATCGCTCCTCCCTGAGAGCTCAGTTTTGAATAAAGGCTATAGCTTTACGCAGTACCCGCAACGAAGAACGGCATTTTTGAAACAGTCAGATACATGGAGCTCGTGCACGGCCCGGCAATGCATCTTTTGTTTTAATTGAAAGCATTGTTGAGAAAAGAAACCTCACCACCCTAAGGGTGAGCAGGCTTCCGAACATGCTTCAATTCGTTCCCATTGCATTTTCTGTAAAGCTGCATGACAGATTTAATTGCGGCTTTAACGCATATCAGAAAACACGAGTCAAGTTCACAAGTGTGTTGACGCTTGTCTCAAGGAGGAGTAACCGAATTAAATCTGTCATGCTGTCAGACAGATTTAACGTTTCGAGTTCAGGAGGACAAAGTGGTCGGAACGCGCGTTGAACATGATCTGCTTGGTGCAAAGGAGGTGCCTGCAGATGCTTACTGGGGCGTCCATACGGCGCGAGCAGTGGATAATTTTCAGATTACAGGCGTCAGCATCGGACGCTATCCCTATCTCGTGCGCGGCCTGACTTTCGTCAAAGAAGCCGCAGCGCTGGCCAATCATGAACTCGGCCTGTTGAGCCGCCAGCATCTGGATGCGATTGTGAGTGCCTGTCGCGAAATCCGTGATGGCGCACTGCACGATCAGTTCGTGGTCGATGTCATTCAGGGCGGTGCGGGCACATCCACCAACATGAATGCAAACGAGGTTATCGCCAATCGTGCGCTGGAATTGCTTGGGCATAAAAAGGGCGATTACGCGCATCTGCATCCCAACGATCATGTCAATCTCAGCCAGTCGACCAATGATGCCTATCCGACCGCAATTAATGTCGGTCTGATTGAAGCCATTGATGAGCTGGCTGATTGCATGGAAATTCTTCAGGCATCGTTTGAGCGTAAAGCGCGCGAATTCGACAAGATGCTGAAGGTCGGGCGCACACAGCTTCAGGATGCGGTTCCGATGACACTGGGGCAGGAGTTTCGCACCTTTGCAGTGATGCTTGGCGAAGATCGCCTGCGGCTGCTTGAATCGGCAAAGCTTCTGCATGAAATCAATTTAGGCGCCACGGCAATCGGCACCGGGCTTAATGCGCCGAAAGGCTATGCAGCGCTTGCCTGTGAGCACCTTTCGCGTCTGACAGGTCGCCCGCTGGTCACGGCCAGCGATCTGATTGAAGCAACGCAGGATCCGGGTGCTTTCGTGCATCTTTCAGGCGTTTTGAAGCGCGTTGCGGTCAAGCTTTCCAAGACCTGTAACGATCTGCGGCTTTTGTCGTCCGGTCCGCGTGCCGGTATCGGCGAAATCAACCTGCCAGCCGTTCAGGCAGGCTCCAGCATCATGCCGGGCAAGATCAATCCGGTGATCCCGGAAGTGGTCAATCAGGTGGCTTTTGCGGTCATCGGCAGCGACATCACGATCACCATGGCAGCCGAAGGCGGTCAGTTGCAGTTGAATGCTTTTGAGCCGATCATCGTGCGCTCACTGTCGGAAAGCATCAGCCATCTGGGTGCTGCCTGCCGCATTCTTGCAGAACGTTGTGTGGATGGCATAACCGCCAATTCAGAAATCATGGCGCGGCGTGTGGAGGAATCCATCGGTCTTGCCACAGCACTTAATCCGCTGATCGGCTATTATGCTGCGACCAAAGTTGCGCAGGAAGCGCTTGCCACCGGTCAGACGGTGCCGGAGGTCGTGCTCGCGCAGGGCCATATGACAGCGGAACAATTGCAGCAGGCGCTCAAGCCTGAGCACCTTGCCAATCTGGCGATTGAAGCCTGAGAATGAAGCGCATCGGACATTCAGTCTGATGCGCTTTTTTCTTTCGCCATAATGGTGGTGACGGCCAGCTTCACCTGACCGAGATGGCTCTGCATGGCCAGACGCGCCTGTTCTTCCGAGCCACTCTTTATCGCTTCGGCAATCTGGCGATGCTCGATGTTGGAAGCCTCGCGGCGACCGGCCATGAGATTGACGAGTTCCGACTGGCGCGAAAGCGCCACGCGGGCATCAGCAACGATTTTTGCAAACATGGCATTGCCGGAAGCAGACGCTATCATGCTGTGAAATTCGGTGTCGAGCAGCACCCATTTATGCGGATCGGTCTGCTTTTCCATGCGATCGCAGAGATCAATGAGTTTTGCCATCTGATCATCTGTGTGGCGGATTGCGGCCCATCCGGCTGCTGGCACTTCGATGAATGGGCGGGCCTCGATCAGATCGCGCGCCGAATAGCCGCCATAGCTCAGTTCCGGGCCGGGAGATGTTTTAAGCACATAAGTCCCGCTTCCGGTGCGGGTATGGGTGAGGCCAAGCGTTTGCAGCGAGCGCAATGCCTCGCGCACGATCGGGCGACTGACGCTATATTTTTCAGCGAGCTGAGCTTCCGAGGGCAGGCGTGTTCCGACCGAAAGTCGACCGCTTGCTATGGCTGAGCGAATATCTTCAAAGACGATTTCCGCAGCACTTTTCCGGCTTACCGGACTGGAATCTGCTAGCCATTCAGTGACCACCCAAAACTCTCCCGCTTTTTAGCAACCTGTCTAACAGCTAGGCAATTTATGACGGCAGGGCAACAGCTGTTTCGTACAAGACCGGGTTTAAGCAGAACTTAGAGCATGTCTCCAAAAACTGGGAACCCGTTTTGGGCGCCATGCTAGCGTTTGATGGCGTGATAACGACCGTGATGATAGACGAGCGGTTCACCTTCGCCGCTGACAATCCTGAGCGCACGACCGATGATGATGGCGTGGGTATGACGCTCAATGATCTCTTCAACTTCGCAATCGATGGAAGCAAGCGCGCCTTTCAGGGCCAGCGCGCCGCTTTCAAGCGAATACCATTCCGCACCCTCATAGCGCGCCGCACCCTTCTCGCCATTCCGGCCTGCAAAACGGTCGGCCACAGCCTGCTGCTCGCCCGAAAGAATATTGAGGCAGAAACGGCGTTCGGCATTGATTGTCGGCCAGACCGAGGCAGTCAGATTGATATTGACGATGATTGTCGGCGGTTCGACCGAAAGAGCAGTCGCAGAAGTTACGGTTGCGCCGGTTCTGGCGTCGCCGGTTCCTGTCGTGAGGACGCTGATGCCGGCAGCAAGCTGTCGCATCGCAGCTTTCAATTCATCCGCCGTGGTCGTGTTGGGGATTAAATCGAGCGCTGCAGAGTTCAGTCTGTTGGGATGTGCCATCAATCATGCCAACCGGAAACCTTGGGAGCGCTTCCGGCCTTTTGTTTGGGGGATATAAATATTGCAGCCGCACCGTATGCTTGGGGGAGGAGGGCGATGCGGCTACTGTCTTTATGTATGCTTTATTTCAGGCCGAGCAATATTGAGATGATCACGTAATGTCGAGCCCGTATATTCTGACTGTTGATTGAGCCGATGCTAAAAGAAGTCTTGTCTGATCAGGTTTGTCCTGTATCAGAGTCTATTCGGAAGTTCAGATACGAATCCAGCTATCCAGTTTTGGATAAATTGGTAAGTTCTGATCTGGAGAGCGTGCGGGTCCGGGTCGACGACAACCGCGCGGGATGAGGGACAACTACAGAAGAGTGACACTCATGTCTGATCGGTTTAATCGGCTGATACTGGCCTTTACGACTGCGTTCTGCCTTGCGACATCATTCGGATCGTCCTCCGGGGCCAATGCCGCCGAAACACGGCGCATCGAGACAACACAGGATGCAGATTATTTCGGCTTCGATCTGAGAACCGAAAAGAATGTCTCGCTTGAGCAATGCAAAAGCGTTTGCCTCGGCGATAATTCCTGTCTGGCCTTCACTTATAATCCCAAGGTCAAATGGTGCTTTCTGAAAGCCGATTTCAACAAGCTCAATGAGTCTGTCGGCTCCATTGCCGGCAAGGTTGTGACGGAAGCAAAGGCTGCCAAGGGCAAAGATCTTGGCGCTGCACCTGCTATCTCGTTCTTTGCCGCCAATCTGGTTGACGAAGCCCGTCGTCTCAAGCGCGAAATCGGCGGCCTTGAAAGCTCCGACAGCCTGCGCGATCTGCGCAATGAAGCGGGCGCTGCTGGCATGAATGGCGATCCGCGCACGGCAATGGAAAAATTCCGACTAGCTGCCAGCATGTCACCGGACGAAAGCGAAATCTGGGCCGGATATGCGCTGTCAGCGCTTGCGACCGAGCCGTCCAATGGTCAGGAACGCTCCAAGTTCCAGCGCGATGCGACGTCGGCCTCGTGGTTTGCCTACCAGACCTCACGCACCAAGGATGAGCGCGCGCAAGCGCTTGCCGTCATGGCGCAGGCACTCGAAAAGCGCGATGCATCGCGCCCGGCCTTGCAGGCTTATGAAGCGAGCCTTGATCTCGTCAATTCCGCATCCGTTCGTGACGCCTATGAAGATCTGAAGGCCCGCAAAGGCTTCCGCATCGTCAATAATACGGTCGATAATGATAATGCCGCGCCGCGCATCTGCGCGCAGTTCTCGGAAGAACTGGTGAAAAGCGGTGTCGATTATTCGAGCTTCGTTACACTCGATAATGGCGCGCCAAAAGCTGTTGACGCCAAGGACCGCCAGATTTGCGTCGAGGGTCTGGAACATGGCCGCAATTATACGGTGACGTTCCGTCAGGGCCTGCCTTCGGCTGTTGGCGAAGTGCTGCCTGCTCCGGTCAATCTTTCGATCTATGTGCAGGACCGCGCGCCATCGGTGCGCTTTACCGGCGACAGCTTTGTGCTGCCTGCGAAAGCCCGTCGCGGCATTCCGCTGGTCAGCGTCAATCTGAGTACCGCCAAGGTCAAGCTCTACCGCGTCGGCGACCGTTCGCTGGCACAGCTTCTCTCCGGCTATCAGTTCCTGCGCCAGTTGGACAGCTACGACATCAGCACGGTTTCCGATCAGATGGGTGCGCCTGTCTGGGAGGGTGAGATCGAGGTTGCAGGCAATGAGCTGAACAAGGAAGCAACGACCAGTTTCCCGGTTGATGAAGCACTGCCGGAACGCAAGCCTGGCGTCTATGTGCTGACCGCCGAGCCGCTGGTTCAGAAGTCCGATGATGAATATGGCACCAAGGCAACGCAGTGGTTTGTCGTTTCCGACATCGGCCTTTCGACCTATACCGGACAGGACGGCATCAACGTGTTTGCCCGTTCGCTGGAAAGCGCAGAGCCGCTTAAAGGCGTGAAGCTGACGCTGCTTGCACGCAACAATGAAGTGCTGGGCGAAGCGACCACCGACAGCGATGGCCGTGCGACGTTTACGCCGGGACTGACACGCGGCACAGACGGCATGGTGCCAGCGGTGCTGATGGCAAGTAGCGATGATGAGGATTTCACATTCCTCGATATGGCGCGCGCCGGTTTCGATCTTTCCGATCGTGGTGTGACGGGCCGTGCCGTGCCGAAAGCGCTTGATCTTTATGCATGGACAGAGCGCGGTATCTACCGCGCGGGCGAAGTTGTGCATGTAGGCGCGCTTGCGCGTGACGACACAGCAACCGCAATCGATGATCTGCCGCTCACCTTCATCTTTACGCGTCCCGATGGCGTGGAAGATCGCCGTCTTGTTTCCGACAGCAAACTGGCCGGTGGTCATGCCATCGACCTGACCTTGCCGTCGAACGCCATGCGCGGCACCTGGAATGTTTCGGTCTATACCGATCCCAAGCAGCCAGCGATTGCCACGCAGATGTTCCTGGTTGAAGATTTTGTGCCGGACCGGATCGAGTTCGATCTGACGTCTGACAAGCCGGAAATCGCTGTTGGCGAAACCGCCAATATCACCGTGGACGGTCGTTTCCTCTATGGTGCGCCTGCCGCCGGTCTTGCGCTTGAAGGCGAAGTCACGCTTTCGACCAAGCGTCAGTGGGACCGCTTCAAGGGCTATTATTTCGGCCTCGCCGATGAAGAACAGGGCGAAGCCACACGCCTGCCGCTCGATGGCCTGTCAAAAGTCGATGACAATGGCAAAGCGACCTTCCCGGTTACAGTCGATGAAATGCCGTCAACGACGCGTCTCGTAAATGCAGCCGTGACCGTTCGTATGCGCGAAACCGGTGGTCGTGCGGTTGAGCGTAAGATCGATGTGGCCATTCAGCCGGAAACCGATCTCATCGGCATTCGCCCGGATTTCGCTGGCGATGAAGTTCCGCAGGGCGGAACTGCAAAGTTCAGCCTGATCGCCTCTGACAGCAAGGGTGATCGCAAGGCGCTTGATGGCGCACAATGGTCGCTGGTCAAGATCGAGCGTAATTATCAGTGGTATCGCAGTGGCAACAGCTGGAACTACGAACCAGTGACTTTCACCAAGGCGATTGCCAACGGCAAGATTAACCTTACAACCGATAGCGAGGCTGAAATCAGTCTGCCGGTCGATTGGGGCCGTTACCGTCTGGAAATCGAAACAGCTGATGCTTCGGGCCCGGCCACAAGCTATGAATTCGATGCAGGCTGGTTTGTCAGCTCAACCTCGACCGAAACGCCGGACGGGCTCGAAATCGCGCTTGACAAGGAACATTATGCGGCAGGTGACACGGCAGAACTGAAAATCTCCCCGCGTTTTGCCGGTGAGTTGCTCATCACCATTGGTGCGGAGAAGCTGCTTAAGACAATCACCGCAAGCGTGCCGGAAGGTGGCACGACCATCGATATTCCGGTGGGTGAGGATTGGGGTGCGGGCGCCTATGTTACGGCAACGCTGTTCCGTCCGGGTGAGGCTATTGAAAGCCGTATGCCAGCGCGTGCGATTGGTCTTAAATGGCTGAAGGTCGATCCTGCCGACAAGCAGCTTGCAGTCAAGCTGACCCCGCCTGAAAAGATCACGCCGCGTTCCACACTTTCCATCCCGGTTTCGGTTGAAAATGCGGGTGGCGAACAGGCCTATGTCATGGTCGCGGCAGTCGATGTCGGCATTCTCAATCTGACACGCTATCAGCCGCCGAACCCTGAAAACTGGTTCTTCGGCCAGCGTCAGCTAGGCCTTGAAATGCGCGATATGTATGGTCGCCTGATCGATGGTTCGCTCGGCGTCACCGGCAAGCTGCGCACAGGTGGCGATGGTGGCAATATGGCAGCGGAAGGCAGCCCGCCCACCGAAAAGCTGGTTGCGCTGTTCTCCGGTCCGGTTGAACTGGATAGCGACGGTAAGGCAACTATCACTTTCGACATACCGCAGTTCAACGGCACCGCGCGCGTCATGGCGGTTGCATGGACCAAGAAGGCTGTTGGCCATGCGGTAACCGATGTCATCATCCGCGATCCTGTGGTCATCACCGCTGGTCTGCCACGCTTCATGGCCCCTGGCGATCAGGCCAATATCCGCTTCGATATTGCCAATACGGATGCACCGGACGGCGATTATCGTGTGAGCCTTGAGACCACTGATAATCTCGGTGTTGAGGTTGGCTCCTATCCTGAAAGCATCGCGCTTAAAGGTGGCAAACGGCAGTCGATCACCGTTCCACTCAATGCTGTGGCCACGGGTGCGGGCGGTGTGACGATCCGGCTTTCCAACGATGCAGGCCTCAATGTTGAACAGGCTTTGGCATTGCCGGTGCGTCCGGTCGATCTGCCGGTCACGAGCCGCCATGTCGTCAATCTCACGGCCAATGGCGGAAGTGTGAGAGTCGATGGCGGCCTTCTGTCTGAAAGCCTGCTTGATGGTGCTTTTGTCAGCGTTGGTGTAACGCGAAGTGCCGCATTTGATGTGCCAGCATTGTTGATGGCGCTCGACCGCTATCCTTATGGCTGCACAGAGCAGACCACCAGCCGCGCACTGCCGCTGCTTTATTTGAGCGAAATGGCTGCAGGTACGGAAGCGGCAGCGGGTCTGGAAAGTCAGGAAGAACTTAAGAAGCGCGTACAGGATTCCATCTTCCGCGTGCTCAACAACCAGTCTTCGAGTGGTTCGTTTGGCCTCTGGTCGCCGGGATCGGGTGATCTCTGGATGGACGCCTATGTGACCGACTTCCTGACGCGTGCCCGCGAAAAGGGCTATGACGTGCCGCAGCAGGCGATGCTGTCTGCACTTTCTAATCTGCAAAATGCGCTCGGCTATACCACCGACGTCAAGGAACGTGGCAACGACATTGCCTATGCGCTCTATGTTCTGGCACGCAACAAGAAGGCTTCTGTTGGCGATCTGCGTTACTTTGCCGATACCCAGCTTGAAAACTTTGCAAGCCCGATGGCCGTTGCCCAGCTCGGTGCAGCATTAGCGCTTTATGGTGATCAGCCGCGTTCGGAACGCGTGTTCAATGCGTCGCTCCAGCTCGCAACCAGCCAGTCCAGCTATGACTATAATCGCTCCGATTATGGTTCGCCGCTGCGTGATGGCGCGGCAATGCTGGCTCTTGCGTCGGAAACCAAGCCTGCGCCGAAAGTGCTGCCATCGCTGATTACGCTGGTCGAGTTCCAGCGCGAAAAGGCACGTTATCTCAGCACGCAGGATCAGGCATGGATGCTGCTTGCAGCACGCGGGCTTCAGGATGACAATGGCGCAATCAGCCTCGACATCAATGGCACAGCGCATGAGGGCGCGTTCTCCGAGCGTCTCAATGGGGCAGCCCTTGAAACGCAGCCGCTAGTCGTCACAAACAAGGGGCAGGGTTCGGTTGATGCGGTCGTCACGGCTGTTGCAGCACCCGCTCAGTCACTGCCTGCGGGTGGAGAAGGTTTCAACATCGAGCGCACTTATTATACGCTTGATGGGGGAGCTGCCAATGTCACCGGGGTCAATCAGAATGAGCGCTATGTTGTTGTTCTGAAAATCGACGATCTGCAGGAATGGCAGTCGCGTCTGCTTGTGACCGATCTGCTGCCAGCTGGTTTCGAGATCGACAATCCGGGTCTTGTTTCCAGTGCCGATCTTGGCAATTTCCCATGGCTGGAAAGCACACAGGCAGCGCATCTCGAATTCCGCAATGATCGTTTTGTGGCCGCTTTCGACCGCTCTGCAGGCGAGAAGAAGCCGATTACGCTGGCTTATGTGGTGCGTGCGGTGACGCCGGGTCTTTACACCCATCCGGCAGCAACGGTTGAGGATATGTATCGTCCGCAATTTGCAGCGCGCACGGCGACAAGCATGATGGAGGTGGCGGCACCGTAAGCCATGATCCCGAAAAGTGGGAACCGGTTTCCGGACAAGATCATGGCCAAACAAATGAAAAGGCGTTGGAAAATAGCGATTGGCGGTGCCGCGTTTCTCGGCATCGCTGGACTCGGAACCGTGGTCGGGCTTGACTGGCTCGACCGCGCCTATCCTCCGCCTTTGCCGGAACGGCTGACCATTTCCACCGAAGTTATGGATCGTGACGGCGCTTTGCTGCGCGCCTATGCAACACCGGACGGCTATTGGCGCTTGAATACCCGCATCGAAGATGTCGATCCGAAATTCGTGAAGATGCTGATCGCCTATGAGGACAAGCGTTTTTACGATCATGGCGGCATTGATTTCACAGCACTTCTTCGGGCCGCGTATCAGCTTGCAGGGAGCGGCCGTATTGTTTCCGGCGGTTCCACACTTTCCATGCAGCTTGCCCGCCTTATCGAGCCGCGCGAAAGCCGCAGCTTCGGCTCCAAGTTTCGGCAGCTGGCGCGTGCAGTTCAAATTGAGCGACGGCTGAGCAAGTCTGAAATTCTCGAACGTTATCTGACACTCGCGCCCTATGGCGGCAATCTGGAAGGTGTGAGGTCGGCATCGTTAGCCTATTTTGGCAAGGAGCCGCTGCGCCTCACCATATCGGAAGCAGCGCTTCTTGTGGCTTTGCCGCAATTGCCGGAGCGCCGCCGCCCGGATCGCGAGATGGAGAATGCGGTTGCTGCGCGGGATCGCGTTCTAAAACGCATGGTTTCGTCTGATGTTTTCACGAGCGAAGAAGCCGAACGCGCATCGCGTGAGCGCATATCCGCGACGCGTCATCCCTTGCCTTCATTGGCCGCTCACTTTGCCGATCTCGCTTTGAAACAGGCACCGACCGAGGCCCGGCATCAGCTGACGCTTAAGAAGTCGGTGCAGGCTGGGCTTGAAGTTGTGGCACGCGAAGCTGCTGCGAAGCTTGGGCCAAGAGTATCGGTCGCCATGGTGCTGGCCGACAGTCGCAACGGCAATATCTTAGGCGAAGTCGGCTCCGCTGATTATTTCGATGGCAAGCGGCAGGGCTGGATCGATATGACCCGGGCCGTGCGCTCGCCCGGTTCAACGCTCAAGCCTTTCATCTATGGGCTGGCCTTCGAGCAGGGACTGATTGCGCAGGAAACCATCATCGAGGACCGCCCGCAGGATTTTGCGGGTTATCGTCCGCGCAATTTCGATATGAGCTATCAGGGCGATGTCAGCATCCGTCAGGCGCTGCAAATGTCGCTGAATGTGCCGACCATCAGCCTGCTCGATGCAATTGGCCCTGCACGGCTCACCACGCGTATTCGACAGGCGGCGGTCAATTTGCAATTGCCGAAAGGTGAAGCGCCGGGACTGGCCATCGGCCTTGGTGGCGCGGGCATCAGCCTGCGCGATCTGGTGCAGCTCTATACTGGCCTTGCCAATGGCGGGCGAGGAGCAGCCCTTCGTGACGGCACCGAAGGTACAGAACCTGTTCAGCCATCGGCTCCTATTCTGAGCGAGCAGGCATCGTGGCAGATTGGCGATATTCTGGCTGGTGTCGTGCCGCCGCAAGGCGCGAAACGCCTCGGCCTCGCTTACAAGACCGGCACGTCCTATGGCTATCGTGATGCTTGGTCGGTCGGATATGACGGGCGTTATGTGCTGGGTGTCTGGGTCGGGCGTGCCGATGGCGGCTCGGTGCCGGGCCTTGCCGGTTATGTTTCGGCAGCGCCCATCCTGTTTGAAGCCTTTGTACGTTCAGGTGTTGCTTCCGTACCGTTGCCGCGTGCGCCTGCTGGCGCATTTCGCACAGCACGCGCCGATCTTCCTGTGACGCAGATACGCTTTTCATCGAGCAGCGATCCGCTGCCGGTTCTCAAAGCCACGATTGAGCCTGCACCGCGCATCGTGTTTCCGCCTGATGGCGCGCATGTCGAATTGAAAGCCCTGACCGATAATGCCTCGCCACTGGTGCTGAAATTACAGGGCGGACGCGCACCGTTTCGCTGGCTTGCCAATGGCAAACCCATTGCCGAACCCAACCGCCGCCGCACGGCCACATGGCTGCCGGATGGCACCGGCTATTCCACACTGACCGTTGTTGATGCAGGCGGACGCGCTGCCAGTGTCAAGGTTTTCATTGAGTGAGGCTGCCACACAGTCTGCTCTGGGCAGAATAATTGATAGTTGGAGATTTTAATGCGTTTTCGTCCTTTTCTGCTGGCTTTCGCTCTTTCCTTGCCAGTGCTGTCTCAAACTGCTCCGGCACAAGCCGCCGACAAGTGCGTTGCCGATGCGATCATAAAGGCAAAGCAGCTCCTGCTTCTGCACAGCGACAATGACGATCGTGCAGAAATCGATGAACCTACTTTCAAGAAAACCGGTACGATCAAAGCTCTGCGCGGCAAAGGCAAATTCGATGTCATCGAAGGTCTCGGCTATGTCTATAAGGGCGAGTATCGCCTGCGCCTTTATTATGCGGACATCGGCGGCGATTGTGTTTTGATGGGGCAGGAAGTGCTCGAATATTCTGATCCGTTTTCCTGATTTTTGTGGGGGATCCATTTATGAAAAAGCCTTTCATAACAGCACTTTCGATTGTTCTCGCCTCCGCATCCATGTCTTTTGCTGCAGGCAATCAGGCAGAAGCTCCAGCAGGTGCCACGTCATGCGCGTTCAGTGCATGGACAAACGGTGAAAAGCCCTTAATTGAAGTCCGCGAAGCGCCATCTGCCGATGCCAAAATTTTGGGCCATATACCGACCGGCTCCAAAGCCGGAGACGCGGAATATGCCTACAGCATCGACTTTGATGTGCTTGAAGCCAGCGATGGCTGGCTTAAGATCGCCAATGCAAGCGATGCCTATAATGAAGAAAGCGACGATTACGTCCCGCGTGAGGTCTACAAGGGCGAAGGCTGGATCAAATCGGACGAAGCGAAAGTCGGCATTCAGTCGGCCCGCGGCTTTCTGAAACCCGACCCTCAAAGTGAGCGGCTGCTTGATATTGGCAGTGACTGGCTGACTGAAATGGGCAGGATCAACAACATCCTCGCCTGCCACGAGGATTGGGTGCTGTTGGATTACACGGTGCTGCGCAAGCGCATGGCCGGCGAAGAGCTGGAAGACCTTGCCAGCAATGACCAACGCACCGGACGCGCCTGGTTCAGAGGCCTGTGTTCCAATGCAGAAACCACCTGCGATATGAAATCGGTCGATCAGTAGCACTTATTGCGTAATCTCTGGTAGTTCTCTGAACCAACGCGACAGCTTGTGCAGGCCAGTCGCGTTGGAACCTTTGATCAGCAATGTATCACCCGGCAGCAGTCCCGCGATCAATTCAGCTTTCAGCGTATCAAGGGCAGGACTTTTTGATGCGCGTTGCTCAGTTCGAATCTCATTCCAAAAGCCGCTATAGGCGTCTGAGTAGAGCAGGAAAATCTGGTCGATATTATTATCGCGCACCGTATGTGCAAGCTCGGTGTGATAGTCTTTCGATTTATCGCCCAGTTCTGCCATTTCGCTCAGCACGGCAATGCGGCGTCCTGTTGTTTTCAGTGCAGCCAGTTCACGCAGTGCCGTGGTCATTGATGCAGGATTGGCGTTATAGGCATCATCGATGAGCTGAATCTGCCCGTCTTTCCAGGCAATATCGACCACCGCTCCACGGCCTGCAAGCGGCGTCCAGCCATCAATTGCAAGGGCCGCATCATGCGTTGTAACGCCTTCAGCAATCAGGGCTGCAATCACGCTTAACCCGTTTATGACAAAGGCATCGCGCGAAATGTTGAATGGCAGTGACATATGCGTGCCAAAAATGCTGATCTCAATATGATCCTCGGCATCTCGTCCCAGCCATTTGATATCGGCATCCTCATGGCGGCCGAAAGTCAGGAGGCGTACCGATGTTGGGATTTCTTGCTTGATAATGTCGAACTGCTCAGTGTCACGATTGACAATCGCAGTGCCCATGGGACTAAGCCCTTTAAAAGCTGCGGCTTTTATACGCGCTGCACGTTCTATCGTACCCATTTTGTCCATGTGGGCCGGTGTAATGGCTGTCAAAATGCAAATGTCTGGCTTGATGATGCGAGCCGAAGTGAGACCGATTGGCTCTTTGTCCGGTGCCGTTGCCCCTGCAATTTCAAACACGAGGCAATCCCGATTAAGTGGCATGGTTGCCATACCTGTCGCCACATATTCAGGAATATTGCCAGCGCCGTTGACACCAACGACCTTACCCAAACGTCGCAGTGCATGAGCTAAAAGATGGGCTGTGCTGGTCTTGCCAACACTGCCACCAACAGAAAAAACGGAACCTTTAAATTCTGCGCGGCGCGATGCAGCTGCGTTGAACAGCCCTTCACGCAAAGAGCGTGTTCTAAAATAAGGAACATCATCAAATGGCGGTGTAGCACTTTCGCCTATAATGGCCAGCAGGCGATCTTTGCCTTTCTCAAGTGCTGTTTTGCTCGCTCCTATTACATCTCCCGATGCATAAAGCAGGCCCACGCTGTTTTTTGCGGGAAGGGCATTGTCGATGGCAAGGTTTGCCACGGAAATGGCCGCATTGCTGTTTGAAACCGGCTCGCCCGTGAAAGCGGTAACAACATCTGAAAGAGCAGGGACATCGCTGTCGGATTTAACAGGCGTGCCATTAACTTGTGATGCTAGATGTTTGAGATAGCCGACCCTGATCAGCGCCTCATCAAATTCAAAAAACTTAGTGCCGGGACAGCTGTTTACCTCGAAAAGCCATGGTTGACCGCCTTCGTCCAATCCCAGATCAAGCCCCATTGCATCAATAGGCTTATCATAAAGGTGTTGAAATTTCTCCGGAAATTCCTGGGCGATATTGAGTAGTCTGCTCCAGACTTCATCGGCGCGGGGGCCAAATTGCCCATGAACAAATATGCGCCCATCGGCGATGCTGCCGCCGCCTGCAATATTGGAGGTAATGGTCTTTCCCTGACCAATACGCGCGTAGATTTTTGTGGTTTTCCAGTTGCCACCCTCGCCGCGTTGAAGGTGTAAGCGGATGTCGAAAGGCAGGCCTGATGGCGTCTGCGAGTGAATGTATTTCTGCGCGAGATAACGGTGTGCCGGAAATGTTTGACTGAGAAACGCTTTTATATCCTCTGCCGATACGATCTGCTTTTCTGCACCAAGCTGGATGCTGTAGGCTCCGTTTTCAGCCCGAATGAGGGAGACGGAGTTACCCTGTGCGCCTCTGACCGGCTTGAAGACAACTTCGCGATGCTGTTCAATGAAAGCGAGGGCTGCATCGGGATCACTGACACGCAGATCAGGAATGATGATATCAGTGAAGAGGTTAGCATCACGGAGCTTTTGAAGCGTTATTGCCTTGCCGCCAAGCATGATCGTGGTCATCTTGCTCTGGCGCTCCAGTGCCTTCCATATATCAGCGGATGACCGGGAACTTTCGTCATTATCAATGATATGCGGAACGCCAATGCGTTGTCTGATCCACTGACCGTGCTCGAACTTCAGCGCATTGA
Organism: Brucella sp.; assembly: GCF_032066345.1. NCBI lineage: Bacteria > Pseudomonadati > Pseudomonadota > Alphaproteobacteria > Hyphomicrobiales > Brucellaceae > Brucella > Brucella sp. The sequence goes on along the minus strand of NZ_DAMBKZ010000008.1, from coordinate 111,007 downwards.
TTGCATTTTCCGTAATGTTCACATCTGACGGCGTGAAGAAGTAAAGTGTGATGCCTTGAGTGGCAGCAACATGCGCAGTCGCCAAACTTCGTGGTCCCGGTCTGCCCTTTGCACGCATCAAGCCGATCAACGGGCGTTCGAGCTGCAACGCTGCTGGCAGAGCCACGCGGCGTTCTTCGGCCTGTTGTTGGGCAAGCCGGTATTTACGGTAAGCCACAAATCCGGAGAGATAGTGCTCCACATCATCGATCCGTATGCGAAATGCGTGATGGCGAATGAAGAAGCTGCCGGTAATTTTTTCGGGGTTGGCATAAAACATCGCAAGTTCCGGCCAGAAATGGCCGTTCAGCAGATGATGCGCGCGGCGCTCCAGCGCGAAATAGAACTTTTTCAGATCAACCCCGGCCAGCAATGGCGCGAGCTTCGGATCAGCTTCGATCCGGCTGACCATTTGCTGCGCTGCCATCATCAGTTCGAGCAGTGTCGGGAATGTCGTGATGCGGTTGCTGACGAAATCCAGATAATCCGCAAAGTTACGAATGCCGAATTCGTAATATTTCTGTTCCGGTCGATAACGGGTCAATTCATTGACGGCATAGGAAAGCCAATGGTCATGCGCCTCCCAGTGATCGGCTTCGATGAAATGGTGAAACGCCTTTTCCACCGCTTCCAGCCAGCGTGCATCGCGGGTCAGCGAATATAGCCGCATCAGCCCGAACGCGGCCTCCCCATCATAATAGATGATGCGGAAGGGCTCCTTGATGCTCAGCGACGGATAATTGAGCACATGGTTGAATTTGCCGCTCTGCTGATCCTGCATATGCACGATGCCGAGTGCGAGTTTCTCCAGCAAAGGCAGGTATCGGTCGGTGCCGGTCAATTCGCTATATTTAACCAGTGCCAGCAGGCAGACGGCGTTGCCGCCCAGCTTGATTTCACCATTCTTTTCCGTCAGGAACGCCAGATCTTTGCCGTCCTGATTTACAGTCTTGATGAGCTTGTCGGTGAGATGTTGAAGCCCGCGCTCAATCGCATCTATCAACGCTTGATCTTTGGTGACTTCCCAGGATTCAAGCATCGCATAAAGCGTGCTTGTGTGGCGGAGCGTGTTGTAGGTTTTGATTTCATTGTCGAAGCACGGATGCCAGCCATAGATAAAGCGCCCGTCCTCGCCCACCTGCGTTTCGAGAAAATGGCTGCCGCGTTCAATCAGCCCGTCAATGTCAGCGATACTCAACATTTCGATCGTTCTGCGACCGGTGTTCGGACCGGCTCCGGGTATCGAATGGACCTCATCATCGTCGTCGGTGGTAAAAAGCGCCTGCGTCGAGAAGACATGAAATTTCTCAACATCGGCAACCGAAATTTTGTCGAACCCACGCGAGCGCTTTGCATAGCGGTTGAAGTTCGCTTCGTTGAGAGTTGCGGTGGTAACTGACGGGCCGCCATAGAGCATCGCATTGCCATTCAGTTCTGTTTCAAGAAACGCTGTTTGAAAACGTTCATCAAGGGAGATGCCATAACGGAAATAGTTCCGTTTGACCTGCTGTAGACGCCTGATGAGCTCCGCTTTATCGATTTCTTCGGTGCTTTCCACCCAATCGACCCGCAACCATTTGGGTTCCATCCCTGATTTGGTGATGGTTTGCTGTAGCTTCTCCAGCCCTGCGTTCCAGCAGTCTTTAAAGCTTCCCGCGGTGACGGTCAGTGTTTGCGCGCGTGATTGCGTGTCTGTGAAAGAAAAGAAAAGAATAAAGGGCGGAGTTTTTCCGATCAGCGGCTGGATATCTCGTTCAAGGACCTGATGAACACGCGAAATCATGTTCTGCAGCTTGTCTGATACCATGCCGAAACCTCCCAATGTGTTTCACATCACTCCCAGATCTTATTTATGCTCGGGCAAAGTATTGATGGTCAAGCTTGATAAGTGGGCGTTTCACTCCGGTTTTCCGTATTTGTGTATGGTGTGCTCGGTGGCATGGAAGTTTCCTGCAACCGACGCTATGTTCGGCGGCAATTGCAATCGTGGAGAACTCCATTGAAGATTTTCATTTTCGGCAGCGTGAACGTCGATGTCAGCGCCCGTATGGCAGCACTGCCGCGTCCCGGCCAGACACTGAACGCGTCCGGCTACGGCATTGGTCTTGGTGGCAAAGGTGCCAATCAGGCGGTTGCTGCGGCAAAGCTTGGCGGCGATATTCGTTTCGTCGGTGCGGTCGGCAACGATGCCTTTGGCCAACTCGCTGTCAAGGAAATGCAGCAGTTCGGTCTTAACACCGCTGGTGTTAAAATGATTGATGGTGTCGATACCGGCATTGCAATCATTCAGGTCGAAGAAGCCGGGCAGAACACGATTGTTGTTTGCGCCGGTGCCAATGCAAATTGGGCGGCATCCGATATTGATGCCTATGCGTCTGATATTGCGAAAGCCAAAATCACGTTGTTGCAGCGTGAAGTCCCGCATGAAGCCAATCTTGCTGTTGCAAAGGCTGTGAAAGCTGCTGGCGGCACCGTGCTGCTCGATCCGGCTCCGGTTGGCGATGCAAGCCGCATGGCCGATCTGATTTCATTGAGCGAGATCATTTCGCCCAACGAAACCGAAGCTGCTGAAATCACCGGCATTGAACCAACCGATATTACATCTGCGGAAGCTGCTGCCCGCAAACTTCTCGAACGCGGTCCGAAGATCGTTATCGTCAAGCTTGGTGGTCGCGGCTCATTGCTTGTGACGGCTGATGAGGTCAAGCACTTTGAACCGTTCAAGGTGAATGTTGTCGATACGGTTGCCGCTGGCGACAGTTTCAATGGTGGCTTTGCCGTTGCTTATTCGCAGGGGCAGTCGCTGCATGATTGCGTCCGTTTCGCGTCGGCTTCCGGAGCGATTGCGGTGACGCGCGTTGGCGCCGGATCTGCTGCGCCGACCGCTCACGAAGTGGCGCAACTTTTGCAGAATAATCAGTAAGACTGCAAAAAATCCAATAAAACGCTGAGGTAAAAAAGCCGCAAGATTGTGAATCCTGCGGCTTTTTTGTGGCGATTATGTGATTTTGAGCTTGTTTAGAGCGTTGCGAGACGCTCAGTCAGCAGCGTGAAGAAACCATCCGCATCAACATCCTTGATGAAGAGTGCGTTCTTTGGACGATCGGTAACTTCCCACCAATCGACGACTGTTTCACCGATGGTCAGTTCCGAATTGATCTCGATTTCCACGTTGCAATGACGGCCTGAATAAAGTTCAGGCTTCAGCAGATAGGCGATGACGTTCGGGTCATGCAGCGGACCACCATCGGTGCCGTATTTTGCTTCATCATAGCGCTCGAAGAATTCAAGCCATGCAGCAACAACTTCGCCGACATGCGTGCCGAGGCCACGAATGGCTGCGATGCGCTTCTCGGTGGTCAGTACCTTGTGCGTGACATCGAGCGGCATCATGGTGATTTGAATGCCTGATTTGAACACAACTGCGGCTGCATGTGGATCGACATAGATGTTGAACTCAGCCGATGGCGTGATGTTGCCGCCCTCGAAATAGCCGCCGCCCATCAGCACGATTTCTTTGACGCGTTCAGCGATCTTCGGCTCGCGGATGAGTGCTGAGGCAATGTTTGTGAGAGGGCCGAGCGGGCAGAGAGTGACGGTGCCAGCTTCTTCCTTCATCAGTGTTTCGATAATGAAATCAACGCCATGCTGCGCCTGAAGCGGCATAGTGGGGGCAGGCAGATCATAACCATCAAGGCCGGTTTTGCCGTGGACGTTTTCAGCCGTCACGAGCGGGCGCACCAGCGGACGGATAGAGCCTGCAAATACTTTTGTGTCCGGCTTTTTCGCAACTTCACAGATGGTGCGGGTATTGATTTCAGTGCGAGCCAGCGGGCCGTTGCCAGCAACGGCGGTGATGCCGAGAATATCGAGCTCAGGGCTTGCGAGTGCCAGAAGAATGGCGACTGCATCGTCCTGACCGGGATCGGTATCGATAATAATTTTACGGGCCATGATGAGTTCCTAATAGGGGATTTTAAAGAGCGTTGCGCGCTGCACTAACCGTCTGATCGACAAGCGCATCGAATGAGATTTTCGCCGGGCGGCGCATATAGGTGACGATATCGTCGGCGAGGAGTGGCTTTGACCAGCGTTCTGCAATAATGCCGGGGCCGTGCTGGATGGCGATCATGCTCAGAATCTGCGCGGCATTGCAGTCAACGTCATGGCCGATGCCGCAGACGATTTCCAGCGTCTGGTCGAAGTCGCCTTCGCCAAACCACAGCGCCACAACTTGTGCCGCGGCATTTGGCGTGACGTGAATCCAGTTATACTCGGCATATTCAGCGTCGCATTTTGCCCAGGCGTCCTGCCATTTTTCTGTTGTATTACAGGCATCAAGCGCGAAAGCGAGAACCGCACCATACTCCGTGTCAGTTGAGAAAAGCTCTGCGGTTGAGACCAGCAATTCGCGTGTGTTTTGAACCGCAAAGGCGCGTGCCGCCATGACGGCATTGAAAACTTCGCCCAGGATTCCGTTTCCGGCGTGGGAGATTTCCGCATCCATCCAGGCAAGGCGGGCAGCTTCACGCGCACGTCCCGGCACGACCATGCCGCAGATTGTGCCGCGCATCTGAGCGCCGATCCATTCATCGAACGGATTGTCGGAGGAGCCGGTTTCAGGCGCCGTGAGGCCGCGACGCATATTGGAAAGGGCGATTGCCTCCGCCGACCAGCCAAGCGGGATCAGCGACGTCCAGCGTTCGGCAATGTCGGCGCTGGTCACAGAAGAACCCTTCTCGCCAAAGGCTTCCAGAAAGGCGATCTCAAATGTGATGTCGTCATTATAGGTGTTGGGCTCGCGCACATAATCGCGGATCGGACCGAAAACCTCCATGATGTTCTCAGCCGTATAGCCCTCAAGTGCTGTGCCAGCAGCAGCGCCCACCAACTGCGCCATCCATGCGCCCGCGGTACGGTCGCGGAAATCATCAGACTGGATAGGATAAGCCACATCTTCCGGCCACTTCACGCTCGCGTCAAACGCTTCCCATGATGCAAAGCGGATGGTTTTCTGCGATGGATGCTCGGGATCGGGCTTTGCCGCGCGCATGAGTATGCGCAAACGCATATCGATGCGATAAAGCGTTTCAAAATCAGAGCGCTCCAGTGCTGCGAGCCCGTCGCGCAGAAGCTCTGCATAGGGTGCCAGCACATAGCCCTTGTTTTCAAGCGATTGCAGCGCACCGGCCATCAGGCATTCGGGTGCTGCTGAACCCGGCACATTGCTTTTCCAGAACATGGCCATGAGATCGTCCTGCGCCTTCATGACGGCGCTTGCGTCCCATGTCTGCTCTTCTGCCGTGCGTATAACAGGCTTTGTGTCGCGCAGCAGATCGCGTGTCAGCTCCCAGGCTTTCATGTTTTTCTCGTTTTCATGCATTTCAGGATTTCTTCAACTGTCTTGCACGCCGCTGTCTTCTTGCGGCATGTACCGTCAGCACCACAACGGGCACGAGATAAGGGATCATCTGCATCAGCTCGAACGGCAGTCCAAGGCTTTGCAGGGTGATTGCCAGCGATTCCGCTGCAGCCAGCACAAGACTTGCGACCAGCGTTCCCCAAGCCGTTCCTTGTCCCATCACTTCGGCTGCAATGGCGATGAAGCCACGACCAGCGGTCATGTTCTGGCCGAACCATGTGACATAGCCGAGCGAGAGATAGGCGCCTGCCGCACCGCCAAAGATGCCAGAAAGTATGAGCGCCTGCATCTGAACGCGTCCGGTGTGAATGCCTGCAGCGCGCGCGGATTTGGGATCAACACCGGTTGCGCGCAGATGAAGGCCGAACCGCGTCCGCATCATCAGAAGGCTGACGGCCGGAACAGCCAGCAATGCGACAAAGCTCAGGATATGGATATTGCCGATATAAGGAATGCTGAGGCTTGGTAGCGCCCCGCTTTTCAACGCGCCCGACATGCCCTTGTCGCCGGTGGCAACGAAAAGCCCCAGTGTGGTGCCTGCTGCCGCGGCAATATTGAGTGCGATGCCGGTCATGATGAGATCGGTGCCGAGCTTGTTGACAGACAGCGACATCAGCCAGCCCAGAAAGGCGCCGACTATAAGGGCGGCAAGGAGACCGATGGCCGGGCTTCCCGTCGCCGCACTTGCGAGAACCGCAATCAGCGCTGCAATCAGCATCATGCCTTCCATGCCGATATTCAGCACGCCTGCACGGTCAGAAATCATCACGCCGAGCGCTGCCAGCAAAAGTGGCGTGCCGACACGCAGAATGGTGGCGATGAACGCTGGATCGAGGATTTGTGCGAGAACTGCGCTCATGACTGCTCTCCTTCACGATTGCGCAGGTTTCGGATCACACGCAGCACGGTTGGATGGTTGTGAATGACGCTTGCCGTGGCACCAACCATGATAGCTGCGGTGACAAGGCCCACAACTTCGGTCGGGATATTCATGTTGCGGGCGAGAAGATCGCCGCCAACCTGAACAAACCCAAGGAACAAAGCTGCCGGAATGAGCAGGAATGGGTTTTCGCGGCCAAGGATTGCAACCACCAGCCCCGTCCAGCCGTAACCGGGCAGGTCGAGCCATGCGAAGCGGTTATGCAGGCCCAGAACTTCGAGCGCACCGGCCATGCCTGCCACCAGACCACCTACAATCTGCGCGCGCATGATGATGCCCTTCAGCGGCAGGCCCAGATGATTTGCAAATCCGGGACTGGAGCCTGCAATGCGGATATTGAGGCCGGAACGTGTCCAGTAAAGCCAGATGCCACCTGCGATACAGGCGAGAATGGCAATGATCGAACCGCTGTTAAGCCGCGTGCCTGCCAGAAGCCGGTCGAGCTTCGCTTCGGGTGGAATGCGCATGGACATCATGCCGCCCGCAGCCGGGTCGCGAATGACATAATTGAGCACGAACAGCCCAAGAAACAGGAAGGCGTAGTTGAGAACCAGAGACGTTACCATTTCAGATGCGCCGAAACGCAGGCGCAGCGCTGCGGGGATCGTGCAGGCAAAGCTGCCTGCAACCGCACCGCACAAAATAGCGACCGGCAGCGAGAACCAGCCAAGCGACGGCAGCAGAACGGCTCCAGCAACAGCACCCAATCCACCAAGATAGAAACCGCTTTCAGCACCCAGATTAAACAGGCCGGAGCGGAAAAGAATGGTGATGGCAAGGCCCGTCAGCATGATCGGGGTTGCAGCTTCCACCACATTGCCCATATGGCGAATGCTGCCAAATGGTCCGAGGAAGAAGGTCTTGAGCACACCTGCCGGATTATCCTGCATCAAGGCCAATGGCACGAGCAGCAGCGCCATGATGACGCCGATCACCAGCACGGTCAGAAAGAAGGGAATAAGATAGGATATAAATCTACGCATCAGGCTGCATCTCGCGTGCCCAGCATATAAGGTCCAAGGACCGCTGGAGTAATATCGGGTCCGTTTCTGAGAACGGCAACTATGCGACCATTGAAGAACACGACGATGCGATCGCTCAACCGCAGCAATTCATCAAGATCGGCGCTGACGAGAAGCACAGCACAACCACCTTGCGCCACTTCATCGATGCGTCGATGCAGGAAGGCTGCTGCTGAAACATCAATGCCGCGTGTTGGCTGATCGGCGATCAGGAATTTCGGTTTGGTGGCAAGTTCGCGCGCAGCGATAAGCTTCTGCGCATTGCCGCCCGACAGCGAGTCGAGCCTTTCGGTGATCGCACCTGCACGCACCGAATATTGTTTAATCATGCCGCTGACACGCGCTTTGATCGCGCTCCATCGCAGGAAAGGGCCGAAATCAGTGTCGCGGTTTCCGTCCGTGCCGGCAATCGTGTTTTCAGCCAGAGACAGGCCCGGCGCACCGCCTTGTGAAAAGCGGTCGGCAGGCAGATAGGCCAGGCCTTTTTTGCGCCAGCTGGCCGTGTCGGCAGTACCCATATCTGCGCCGTTAAGGGTGATTGCACCTTGAGATGCGCGCATCAGACCAGACAATGCGGAAACGAGTCCGCGCTGGCCACTGCCATCAACACCGGCTACACCGACGATTTCGCCTTCGCCAATGGTGAGGTTTACATCGCGGATACGGTCGGCAGGGTCGAGGGCTTCAATGGTGACGCCCTTCATTTCAAGGACTGTTTGCGTCGCATTCAGCTTGTGCGCGCGTTCCGGAATTTCGACCGCGTGGCCCATAACCATCTGCATGATGGCATCGTCCGGCACATCAGCGAGCTTTTCGGTTCCTGCAACTGCGCCTGCGCGCAAGACCGTGACGCTTTCAGCCAGCTCGCGCACTTCATTGAGCTTATGAGAAATGAAGAGAATGGTGATGCCTTCATCGCGCAGCGCTTTCAGCCTGCGCATCAGCTCTTCAATTTCGGGCGGCGAAAGAACGGCGGTCGGCTCATCCAGGATCAAGAGCCGTGTGCGACGCGCCAGCGCCTTGAGGATTTCGATCTTCTGCTGGGCTGCAACCGAAAGCGTACCAGTGATCGCATCCGGATCGGCGTGCAGATCATAATGCTGCATCAGCTCTTCGACCGATTTACGCGCGCTCACACGGTCGATAAACCCGCCTTTTACAGGTTCGTGGCCGAGAATGATATTTTCGGTGACGGTCAGTGTCGGCACCAGCGAGAAATGCTGATGCACCATGCCGATACCCCGGGCGCTGGCATCTTCCGGCGACCATGATGAGATCGCCTGGCCGTCGATCACGATCTCGCCTGCGGTGGCATTTTCGATGCCGAACAGGATTTTCATGAGCGTGGATTTGCCTGCACCGTTCTCGCCGCAAATGGCGTGGATCGAACCGGCGCGGATCGAAAACGACACATCGCGCAGTGCAACCGTTCCGTTCGGATAGACCTTGCTCACATCTCGGAAGGCGACGATTGCATCGCCGCCTTCAATGTTTTCAGCTTGTTTTTCCACGATTATGGACGAACCTTGTTGCGGATCGCATTGAGATCTTCGGTGCTCATGCCAAATGCGGTTGGGACCGTGACCTTGCCTTCGGAGATTTCATCGGAAGCCTTCTTGATGGCGTCCTTCATTTCCTGCGTGGCCATGGAAGCCATGTTGCCATCCTGCACGATGCCGACAGCGCCTTCCTTCAGGCCGAGCGCTTCAGCCTTGCCGAATGGAAGATTGCCTTCCTTGAAACGGTCATAGGCTTGCAGAAGGCTGACATCGACGTTCTTCAACACGGAGCTGACGACCTGCTTGGCCATTGCCGGATCACTGTCCTTGAAGATGGCTTCCTGATCGGAATCGACGCCCAGAACGTACTTGCCGGTTTCTTTTGCAGCCGAAAGCTGACCAAGGCCGGTCTGCGAGGCAACGACGAAGCCGAGCGATACACCCGAACGATACTGCGCGAGGCCAAGTTCCTTGCCCTTTGCCGCATCCATGAAGGAGCCTGCATAGGAGATCGCGATTTTGGTGTCCGGCTCAATTGCCTGCACGCCAGCAATATAGCCAACGAGGAAGTCGTTGATGACCGGAATATCCATGCCGCCAAGGAAGCCGAGATTCTTTCCGGTATCGCCGAGCTTGCCATCTTTCAGGAGCGAGGCCGCCAGCATCCCACCGAGGTAGGAACCTTCGTTCTGCTTGTACTGGATCGAATAAACGTTGTCGTAGCCGCCTTCTTCATAAGGCACGCTTGCATCATAGAGGACGTATTTCTTGTCCGGATATTGCTGCGCAACGGAGCCTACGGTTTCCGACATCTGGTAGGTGCCGCCGATGATCAAATCCCAGTCCTGTTCGGATGCATCGAGGAAGACCGGTTCCCACTTGGTCGGATCATCACCGATTTCGAGAATCTTGGTTTCGACGTCGTCGCCATATTTGTCCTTGATCATCTTCATGCCATTGGCAGCGGAATCGAAGAAGGATTTATCGCCGAGCGCGCCATTGATGATGAGCAGGATCTTGTCCTGAGCCTGAGCTGCCGTGGTGGCAACTGTGCCCATCGCCGTGGATCCGGCGAGAGCGAGAGCAAGATGAAACATTCCCCGTCTGGTGAACTTGAACACAACAGAACTCCATTTTTACATCAATAAAGAGATGGAATTTCTGCTTTGGGCTTTTCGCCTCGTTCTACAGATCCCCCACACTTGCCCGATCAAACGATGCTGGCAAGTGCAAGTCAATCTCCAATTTCGGGGGCATCTGTGGACAAGATAAGGCTATTGCGTGGAATGCTGTTAAAGCGTTCGATTATTTCACGAATGCCTGACTGGGGTGACGTAAAGCCGGGTCAAAAGGGTTGAGTTTCTCGGAAATAGCGGCTGCTTCACGCTGCAAAAGTTCTGTGATCGTGTGCTGACGTTTTTCTGTTAATCGTGAGGCCAGTGTGCCGATGCTGAGTGCCGCCACCGCTTCGCCGCTGCGATTAAGCACCGGAACACCCAAGCCCGCCATGCCATCAATCATGTTGAAGTTGAAGGTGGATGCGCCGGTTTCGCGCACTTCCGCAATCATGATGCGAAGATCAACCTCGTCAATGGTGGCCTTATCCAGAATGCGGGGCATGTTGAAACGGATGATCGCCTCGCGCTCTTCTTCCGGCAGAAAGGACAGAATGGCAAGGCTGCCCTGGCCGATGCCAAGCGGCACTTTACCGCCGATATCGCCAGTATAGGAGCGGATCGGAAACGGCCCTTCCACGCGATCAAGACAGACCGCATCGAAATTGCTGCGCACGAGCAGGAAGACCGTATCATTGAAGGTGGTTGAAAGTCGCAAGAGGGAAGGGCGGGCGAGGCTCAGGATTCCATCGCGCTGACGTGCTTGCGCTGCCATGGCGAAAAACTCCAGCGACAGACGATAGGCTTTCTTGTCGGGAAGCTGCTCGACAAGGTTTTCCGCAATCAGCGTCTTGAGCAAACGATGGGCCGAAGGCTGGCTTAACTCAAGCTCGCGCGCCAGATCGATTAACCGCACGCCGTCATCCGTGCTGGCTGCCAGACCTTTCAGAATATGAATTGCCTTCACCAGACTTGAGTTAAGCGCGGCACCAGATTTCATATTTTCTGATATATCATCCATAAAATTGCTTCCAAATTCTGCATTTTGAAAGAAATATATAATTTCTTCCGAAATTGAAAATTATAATTTGTAATCGTTCAAAATTTTCTGCCATTTAAAATCCGTCGCCAATGGGAAGGTCCGGCAAGGTATCCAGAGGATGCCGTAAGCGGGTCGGCGGTTTTAACTTGAAGTAAGGGGAACGCCACGGTTGCATCAGTGACCGGACAAACACGCGTTCAAACGATCCAAGTCTGACCAGCGCTTGATGCGCGGTCGAGCCGCTCCCGCCAGCTAGCCCTATCGAAGAGGCGACGTGAGACAACATCACGGCGCTTCCGCTCCCCCGCAAATTCAGGCGGAAGTCATGCCGAGAGGGAGATGCAATGAGCTTTTTGACCCTTTCCGGAATTTCCCGCCACTACGGCAAGTTCGCGGCTGTCGACAATTTCAATCTGACGATTGAAAAGGGCGAGTTCATTTCGCTTCTCGGCCCTTCTGGCTGTGGCAAGACCACGACCTTGCAGATGATCGCCGGTCTGGTGCCGCCAACGGCGGGCACGATCACCCTTGATGGCCGCGAAATTACGCGCCTTGCGCCAGCCAAGCGCGAATTGGGCGTCGTTTTCCAGAGCTATGCACTGTTCCCGCATATGACGGTTGCGCAGAATGTGAGCTTCGGCCTTGAAATGCGCAATGTTCCAAAGGCAGAGCGCGAAAAGCGCGTTCGCGACGTGCTGGAACTGGTGCATTTGGGCGCACTTGCGGATCGTTATCCGCGTGAAATGTCGGGCGGTCAGCGTCAGCGTGTGGCCATTGCGCGTGCGCTGGTCATCAATCCGCCGGTTCTGCTGCTCGATGAGCCGCTCTCCAATCTTGATGCGCAGCTGCGTGAAGAAATGCAGTTTGAACTGCGCCGCATCCAGCGCACTGTCGGTATCACCACCATCATGGTAACGCATGATCAGGCCGAAGCGCTTTCGATCAGCGACCGCATCGTGGTCATGGAAAAGGGCCTGATTACACAGGTCGATGCGCCATATAAGCTCTATGAGCACCCGCATAACCACTTCATTTCCAACTTCGTCGGCAAGTCGAACTTCCTGAAAGCGCGCGCCGAGGGCGATGTCATTTCGCTGGCCGATACGGCCATCCGATTTCCGGCTCCAGCGCAGGAAGGTGGAAAGAAGGTATCGGGCGAGCTGTCCGTCTTCATCCGTCCTGAAAAGGTGCAGCTTGTTGCAGCAGACGAAGGCCATATCGCAGGTGAAGTCTCGACCCGCTATTTCATGGGTGCGCAATGGTTGCTCGGTGTTACAACGCCAGCAGGCCAGCTTTCGGTCGCCCTGCCTAATCTCGGCAACCCGCCGCCGGCTGAAGGCACAGCAGTTGGTCTGAGCTGGAACCATGACGATTGCCGCATCCTCACCGCAGGGGTGAACTGAGCATGTCGGCTGTCACCTCACAGGATCAAAACGCTTCAGCCAAAGAGCGGCGCAATCTGCTCCCGCTTTTTCTGGTCGGGCCTTCGACGCTTCTCTTTTTCGCGCTGGTGCTGCTGCCGCTCGGTCTCACCGTGCTGCTCTCGTTCAATAGCTATAGCTACGACAAGGGCATCGAAGACGTTTACACGCTTGCCAATTATACGCAGGTTCTCAAAGACCCGTATTATCTCGCAATCTTCTGGCGCACGCTCAAACTGGCATTGATCACAACTGTCATCACGGTGCTGATCGGTGTGCCCGAGGCCTATATTCTTTCGAACATGCGCAAGCCATGGCGCTCGATCTTCCTGCTGGTGATCATTGGCCCGCTTCTGGTCTCGGTCGTGGTCCGCACATTCGGCTGGAGCATGTTGCTGGGGCGCAATGGCCTTGTAAACAGCGTGCTCGACATGGTCGGTCTGCCGACCACGCAGATCCTTTACAGCGAAACAGCCATTGTCATCGGTCTGGTGCATATCATGCTGCCATTCATGGTGATCCCGGTCTGGACTGTGCTGCAGAAGCTCGACCCGTCGGTTGAAGCAGCAGCGCTGACGCTTGGTGCATCGCGCCTGACAGCGCTTCGCCGCGTGGTGTTTCCGCAGGCAGTTTTAGGCATCCTGTCGGGGAGCCTCATCGTGTTTGCGCTTTCGGCCAGCTCCTTTGCCATTCCGGGTCTGCTTGGCGGACGTCGTCTGAAAATGGCGGCAACCGTCGTCTATGACGAATTCCTGATCGAGCTGAACTGGCCGCTGGGTGCTGCCATCGCCATCATCGTTCTGGTCGCCAACCTTGTGATCATGATCGCCTATAATCGCATGCTCGAAGGGCAAGCGAAAAAGAAGCTGGGGTAACGGCCATGGTCAAGAACGGTCCTTTCGCTCTATTCTTCCACACGCTGATCGTCATCTTCATGCTGGCGCCAATGGTGGTGGTGTGTCTGGTGGCTTTCACGCCGGAAAACACGCTGTCCATGCCGTGGAACGGTCTTTCGCTTCGCTGGTTCCAGGCGGTTTTCGCGCATAACGACTTCATGACGGCTTTTGGCAACAGTCTGAAGCTTGCTCTGTTCTCGGCAACCCTTTCAACGGCGCTGGCCGTGCCGTCAGGCCTTGCAATCGCACAATATGCGTTCCGTGGCCGTGATGCGCTCAACGCGCTGTTTCTGTCGCCACTGATTATCCCGCATCTGGTTCTGGGCGTTGCGTTCCTGCGTCTTTTCACGCTGATGGGCTTCACCGGCACATTTGGCTGGCTGGTGGCTGCACATACGATTGTCGTCACGCCTTATGCGCTGCGCCTTATCCTTGCTTCGCTTGGCAGCATGGATCGCAATGCGGAAAACGCGGCACGCACTCTGGGTGCTGGCGAATGGACTGTGTTCCGTCGCATCACCCTGCCACTGTTGCTGCCGGGTCTGTCGGGTGGCTGGCTGCTCGCCTTCATCAATTCGTTTGACGAATTGACCATGTCGATCTTCGTCACGTCGCCGTCCACGGTTACGCTGCCGGTCCGCATGTATATGTATGCAAGTGAATCCATCGATCCGATGATGGCGGCTGTGTCGGCCCTAATGATCCTCGTTGCCACCGTGACCATGATTATTATCGATCGCATGTTCGGTCTCGACCGACTGCTGGTGGGTAAAGGCTAAGCAGGCAGATCATGACATTCCCGGTTTCGCCTGCCGCGGCTCAGTTCCGCAGACGGTATCGGCTGACTGAGCAGCCGATCAGCTTCTCGCTCGACGGCGTACCTTTTGAGGGCCGCCGTGGCGATACCGTGTTGACCGCCATTCTCTCGGTGCAGGGAAAGGTGCGTCATACCGAATTTACCGGAGAACCGCGTGCGGGCTTTTGCCTGATCGGCGCGTGTCAGGATTGTCATGTGATGACTGCCGAGGGCTATAAGCTTCGTGCCTGCACCACGCTTCTGGAAGACGGCATGGCATTTGTAACGGAGCCAGCACTATGAGCGCGTTGCGCAATCCGGTTATTGTTGGCGCTGGTCCCGCAGGCATTCGCGCTGCCGAAACGCTGGTCAAAGCGGGTCTTAAGCCCATCGTGCTTGATGAAGGCTTTCGTTCAGGTGGCCAGATTTATCGCCGACCGCCTTTCGATGATGGCCGCAGCTATAAAGCGCGCTATGGATCGGAAGCGCATAAGGCCGAAGCGCTGCACAAGACGTTTGACACGTTGCGCGGCGCAATCGATTATCGCCCGGAAACGCTCGTCTGGAATATCACGCGCGGCGAGGGCGATCGTCTTGATCTACTGACCAACGGCTCGCATAGCCAGCTGGCCTATAGCCATCTCATCCTCGCAACCGGCGCGACCGACCGTGTTCTGCCGTTTAAAGGCTGGACCAAGCCGGGCGTCTACACGCTTGGTGCATCGCAAACGGCGCTCAAAGCGCAAGGCTGTACGGTTGGCGAACGCGTGGTGTTCATGGGTTCAGGCCCGCTGCTTTATCTGGTGGCCTGGCAGTATCATCATGCAGGTGCGAAGGTCGTAGCAGTTCTCGACACGGCACCCTTCACCTCCAAGTTTCATCTGGCACATCTTGCGCTTTATGCGCCGCGCATTGTGGCGCTCGGTGCTTATTATGGTCTGCGTCTCAAGCTTGGTGGCGTGCCGATCCATTATAATGTCCGGCCTGATGAGGTTCTTGGCGAAGGCCATGTCGAAGGCATTCGCTTTCGCACGGGCAAGCGCGTTCGCGAGGCTCAGTGTGATGCGCTGGCTTATGGTTTTGCGCTGCGCCCAGAAACCCAGCTTGCCGATCTCGCCGGTTGCGAATTCTGCTTTGAAGAACGCGACCGCGCATGGCTTCCTGCAGCCGACCGGCTTGGCCGTTCAAGCCGCGAAGGTGTTTATGTAGCGGGTGACGGTGCAGGTATTGCTGGTGCCGATGCTGCTGAAATTCGAGGATCATTGGCCGCGATTGCTTTGCTGCGCGACATGGGCCTGCCGTTTGACGAAGACACGGAACGCGGGCTTCTCACAAAGCTCGATCATATCTATCGCGAGCGCCTGATCGTCGAAAAAGCCTTCCCGTTCCCGCGCGACTGGTTCGACACGATTGCAGGCGATGTCACGCTTTGCCGTTGTGAAGAAATTGCGGTGCGTGATGCGAAGGCAGTCATCGGGCAAGGTGATACGCGTGAGATCAACCGGCTCAAAGCGCTTACCCGTGTCGGCATGGGCCGCTGTCAGGGGCGCATGTGTACCGCTGCCGCCGCAGAACTTCTGGCGTCGATGCAGGACAAGACGCCTGCAGAATTCGGGCGCGTCCGTGCTCAGGCACCGGTCAAGCCGATCCCGCTCGGCTTTGGCGCTCCGGCCAAGGAAGGCGCTTCATCATGACCAGAAACCTTCAGGCGGATGCGGTGATTATTGGCGGCGGGATTGTCGGCGGATCGGCGGCGCTTTTCATGCGTCAGGCCGGATTGTCGGTCATTCTGCTCGACAAGGGCTTTTGCGGTGCGCAGGCAAGCGGCGTCAATTATGGCGGCGTTCGCAGGCAGGGCCGCGCGCCGGAACAGCTGCCGCTTGCGCAGCGTTCGCACAAATTGTGGGCGCGTCTGCCGGAACTGATCGGTATCGATGGCGAATATAACCGCAGCGGACATCTGAAGCTTGCCCGCACTGAAGCGCATTTCGCCAAGCTTGAAGCCTATGCAGAAAAAGTCAGGCCGCTCGGCCTCGATGTTGAGCTGATCGGCGGCAATGCCGTGCGCGAACGTTTCCCTTGGCTTCCGGGCGATGTCGCAGGTGCTTCGCTTTGTGCGGAAGATGGCAATGCCAATCCGCGTCTGGTGTCGCCTGCTTTTACCCGCGCCGCACAGGCTGCAGGTGCCACCGTGCTGGAAAACACACCGGTCATCGAAGCGCATGAAACCGGCGATGGTTTTGCCATTCTGGCCGGCGAGGGCATCGAAATCCGCTCGCGCCTTCTGTTCAATTGCGCGGGTGCCTGGTCGGATCAGTTTGCGGCTTCGTTCGGTGAGCCGGTTCCGTTGACGCGGATTTATCCCACAATGGTTGTGACCGAGCCGATGCCGTTTCGCTTGCCGATGAGCCTTGGCGAAGAAGGCGGTGGTTTCTACGGCCGTCAGGTCACGCGCGGCAATTATGTCATGGGTGGCGGACGCGGTACGCCGCTTGAAAACCCGGATTTTTCGCGGCCTTCGGTCAATGCGGCATCCTCGGTAATGCTGCGAGCAATCGAATTGTTTCCGCATCTCCAACATGCACAGGTGATCCGTTTCTGGTCAGGAACGGAAGCTGAAATGCCAGATGATAATCCGGTGATCGGGCCAAGCAGCCGGGTCAAGAACCTTTATCACGCCTTTGGTTTTAATGGCGCCGGTTTCCAGACCGGACCGGCAGTCGGCGCGGTCCTCGCAGACCTTGCGCTCAAGGGCGAGACAGAAACACCGATCGATGCATTTTCGATCAACCGTTTTACTTCAACCAATACCAATCTTAACATGGAAGGGAACTAAGCATGAAAAATCAACATATTACCGCCATGGCGGCAATGGCACTCGGCCTGTCTACAGCTTTTGTATCGGGCGCGTCGGCTGAAACCAAGACGCTCTATATCGGCATGAATGGCGGCAACATGGAGCGCGCCTATACCGAGCACGTTCTGCCGGAATTTGAAAAAGCCAACAACGTCAAGGTTGTCGTGGTACCGGGCACTTCGGCTGATATTCTGGCCAAGGCAACTGCGCAGAAAGACAAGCCACAGATGCATGTCATGCTGCTCGATGACGGCGTCATGGTGCGTGCGATCAATGGCGGTCTTTGCCAGAAAATTTCTGATGATCCGGTTCTTGCCGACATTCAGCCAGCTGCACGTCTGAAGGACGATATGGCAATCGGCGTCGATATGGGCATGACCGGCATTGCCTATAACAAAAAGCTGTTCGACGAAAAGGGCTGGGCAGCTCCAACGTCGTGGATGGATTTCGCTGACGAAAAATATGCGAATGCCGTCGTGTTCCAGTCGGCTTCCGCCTCGACTTTCGGTCTCCATGCATTCCTGATGTTCAACCGCATTCAGGGTGGTGACGACAAGAACCTCGAACCAGGTTTTGAAAAGTTCCCGGACACCATCGGCAAGAACGTTCTGGAATTCATCCCGTCATCGGCCAAGATTTCGGAAATGGTTCAGACCGGCGAAGCAGCGATCTTCCCGCTGACCCCAACCGGTGTAAACAACCTGAAGGACAAGGGCATTCCGGTTGAATATGCACAGCCAAAGGAAGGCTCCGTCATTCTCGCAGTGACCGAATGCGTTCTCGCAGGCAACAGCGAACCTGAACTGAGCCAGAAGCTCGCCCATTACCTGCTTTCCGCTGATGCGCAGAGCAAGGCGCTTGATCATGGCAATGTCATTCCATCGAACCTGAAGGCAAAAGCCGGTTCGCCAGATGCACAGGCCAAGCTCGACGCATTTAATGGCTACATGAAGACAGCCAACACGCTTGACTGGGATGCTGTCAACGAAGGCCGTCAGCAGCTCAACAGCCGCTGGAACCGCACAATCGAAAAGTAAGATTGTTTTCTGATTGAAAGAAAAGCCGCAGAGTGATCTGCGGCTTTTTTTTATGCCGCGGCTTTTGCTTTCTGCGTTCGAGCAGATTGCCAGACCAACGGCACAAGAATGAGAGCGACAGCCGGGAAGATCAGCCAGTTGATGGTCTCCCAACCAGATGAATGCAGCAGCGATCCGGCGAAGAAGGATGCGCAGGCAACCGTTCCGAAGACGAAGAAGTCGTTCGCGCCCTGTGCTTTGCCGCGTTCTTCCGGCGTGTGACAATCGGCAACCATCGCGGTTGCGCCGATGAAGCCAAAATTCCACCCGATGCCGAGCAGGATCAGCGAGACCCAGAAATGGGTGAGATCAAGGCCCGAGAGCGCAACGATTGCCGACAAGCCAATAATCAGCAAGCCCATAGCGGTCACGCGTTCCTTGCCGAAACGGGTGATCAACATGCCGGTGAAAAAGCTTGGCGCAAACATTGCCAGCACATGCCACTGGATACCCAGTGCTGCATGATCGACCGAATGGCCGTGACCAACCATGGCGATAGGGGCGGCTGTCATCACAAATGTCATCAGACCATAGGAGACGACACCAGCAGCCAAAGCCAGCATGTATCGCCGGTTCAGCAATATTTCTTTGAGCGGGCGGCCATGATCGGCGGCATTACTGGATTTCGCAGCCTTTGGTGACCGGAACAACATGAGCACGGGAATTGCCAGCAGGGCAAGGACTGCCTGGCTCAGGAAGCTGCCCGCATAGGGCGTCGCCGGCAATGCGTCTCGTGTCCAGATAACAAGCTGCGGTCCTATGATTGCGGCGATCAGGCCACCAACCATGACCCATGAAATAGCGCGTGCTTTAAGTGCGCCTGTCGCGGCATCGGTTGCGGCAAAACGATAGCTCTGAACATAAGCGGCATAAAAGCCGGCAATGAATGTACCAAAACAGAAGATGACGAAAGACGCCGAAAAAATGCCAAGGGCCGCAACGAGGCCTGCAGCCATGCCGAAACATGCGCCCAGCAGATAGCCGTTGCGACGACCAAAGGACCGCATGACAAAGGCTGCAGGCAGGGTGCCTGCTGCAAGGCCAAGATTGAACAGGCTGACCGGCAGCGTAACCAGCGCCGGATCGGAAGAAAGCTGCTGGCCGACCAGACCGCCCAGCGAAATGATAATCGGCGGGCTTGCTGCACCCAGCGCCTGCGCGGCAGTCAGCACAAAGATATTGCGTCTGGCGATAGTCTGGTCGGTCATGTCCTGTACTTCTTCATCGTCGCTTATGCAGTTGCCTTCAGTATCCAGCTAATCAACCACTGGTATCTGAAAATGTTTGCAGATCACCGCCATCACCTGCTTCGCTATATCGCTTTCCACACGATACCAGATCGTCTGCCCGTCACGGCGTCCGGCAATAATGCCCTCGCGTCGTAACAAAGCCAGATGTTGTGAGACTGTGGAATCCCGCAAGCCGATCAGCTCGGCAAGCTGTCCCACAGACTTCTCACCTCCGTGCAACCGGCAAAGGATCATGAGCCGGTGATTGTTGGCGATTGATTTGAGGAATTCACTTGCCTCGTCGGCCGCGAGGTGGGTTTTTACGCCCGGGTCGATTGGGTCAGTTTTGTTCATAACTACGTATCTACGAAACTATGAAGATATAGTCAATAATGCTCGAAGAGATGCAAATCGGGGAATTTCGTTCCGCTTCCCAGGTTCGTTCTCACCGATATCGAAAGGGCTTCTGCTCGCCATCATCATATTGTAGCCTGTGCCCATTGTGTTGGCTGGTTGGGCTTGGAGTCGTCGTGCGCATAGCTGTATTAAGTGTTGTTTTCGGTTTTCTATTTTCGGGCGCGGCTTTTACAGAACAAGCCCATGCAGAAGACGACTGGAAAGCCGTTGAAACCATAAAGCCTTATGCGATTTCTGGCCGCACCGGTCCGCAGCTTTATGAATCCATCGGCGAGCGTGGCCCAAAGGCGGGAAATTCCCGCGTGATTGCGCACACGACCTTTGTTCTGACCTGGGATCGCAAATTCGACAATTCCAACAATGGCTGCACGATTGTTTCGGCAAAGCCAAAACTGAAAATCACCTACACGCTGCCAAAGCCTTCGCAGAAGCTTTCCTCTCCAGTGAAGGAAAACTGGGAGCGCTTTTATGATGGCATCTACAAGCATGAACTTGTGCATGGCGATACGGCCAAGGACATGACGCGCGAGATTGTCCGCACAACGGTCGGGCTTTCCATTCCGAACGATCCGAAATGCCAGAAAATGCGGCGCGAGCTGATTAACCGTATCAATGCGCTGGTCGCTGTTCAGCGTCAGCAGGGCCGTGATTTCGACCGTGTTGAAATGGGATCGGGCGGCAATGTCGAACAGCTTATTCTAGCGCTCGTAAACGGCGGATAGCTCAGGCCGGTTTCCCGCGACAGGCTTTACGCAGCGCTGTCGCCATCATGTTGACGAGGGCAGGACGCACCTCGTCCCAATTGCGGGTTTTCAGATCGCAATCGGATTTAACCATAGCCGGTATCGGAAAGCTGTCTGAGGGCAAGCCACTAAAAATCAGCCATCTCACCGACATGGGGTAAATGCCACTCCATCCTATATTACATAAAGAAATATTTATGTGTTTATATAGAAATTTGCCCGCACCTATTTGTTAGTCGAAAGTACTAAGTGCATAAAACCAAGATCGGATGGCTTGTTTAAGAGAAATCGAATAAAAACAGATAATTAAGGGGTCATAGCGTAATCTTCGTGATTGCGTGCAATGTCAATTGATATGGCTCTGCGGGGGGACTCATGTTAACGGTGCGACTATTGGGCTGGTTAAACGGTCGGATATCTGAGCTAGATATCTGATTTCACTGATAAAAAAGAGTTGGGTTTAGCCGAATCCTCAACGGCGATTATTCGCATTCTCGCCTTGAGGGGGCAGGATATGTTCGTATGAGTTTCAGATATCCATGGCAGAGACTGGCTTTATTACCGCGCTTCGGTAAGCAGATTATTCTTCTGTTTAGCGACTGCATCTTGCTGTTGCTGAGTGCCTATCTCGCCTTTGTCATGCGTCTTGGTTTCGTTTTCGTCCCGACGCAAACACAGATTTTCCTGATTGCCATTGCTCCGGCTCTGGCGATACCTGTTTTCATTCGTTTTGGTCTTTATCGGGCAATTATACGATATCTGGCTGAGCGCGCTATCTGGCCGATTTTTCAGGCAACAGCCATTGCCGCGCTCTTCTGGGTGGCGCTGGTGTTCCTTATGGAATCTTATGGCGGCGCTGGTCTGCCGCGTTCAGTCCCGCTTCTTTATTGGCTGCTGAGCACGGTTCTCATTTCTGCAAGCCGGTTCGGTGCCAAATGGCTGTTGCGCAGCGCTGAATCAAATAAAACCTATTCAAGCACGGCCCTCATCATCGGTATAGGTGAACCTGGGCGCCAGCTGGCAACCGCACTTAGAAGCCACAGTGATACGCATGTCATTGGCTTCGTCGATCCTACCGGCAATCTCAGCGGCATGGATATCATTGGCCTTCGTGTTTACGACATTGCGGCAATACCACGTTTAATCGAGAATTTCGGCGTTCGTCAGGTCGTCATATCCGAACCGGAAATCGATCAAAAGCAACGCCAGGAACTGGCGCGTCTGCTCGGTCGCCTTCCGGTAAGCACCCGCATCCTCCCGCCTATTGCCGATCTGACGGCAGGCAAGTATCTGGTCAGTGCGTTGCGCAATGTCGAAATCGACGATCTGCTTGGTCGTTCGCCTGTGCCGCCTGATGTCGATCTTCTGCGTGTGGTTGTTGAAGGCCGACGCATTATGGTGACAGGTGCAGGTGGCTCGATCGGCAGCCAGCTGTGCCGCACGATTGCACAATGGAATCCCAGCTGCATTGTGTTGTTTGAATCGAGTGAATTTGCGCTTTATCAGATTGAGCGACAGTTACGGCAGATCGCGCAATGCGATGTCATTCCGGTGCTCGGCACGGTCGCAAATCAGCAGTGCGTTGAAAAAGCTATCCGCATTCATGCCGTTGATACGGTCTATCATTGTGCGGCCTATAAGCATGTTCCGCTGGTCGAGCAGAACCCGCTTATCGGCATCTATAACAATGTATTTGGCACGTTGAACGTTGCCGCAGCAGCCTTTGAGACAGATGTTGAGCGCATGGTGCTGATATCGTCTGACAAGGCTGTGCGCCCGACGAATGTCATGGGCGCGACCAAGCGCTGGGCCGAGCTGGTGGTCTATTATTACGGGACGCTTGCTGAAAAGGCCGGGCGCAATAAGACATTCTATTCAGTGCGCTTCGGCAATGTCTTGGGCTCCAACGGTTCGGTTGTGCCGCTTTTCCGCGAACAGATCGCCAATGGCGGACCCGTAACGCTCACGCATGAAGATATGACCCGCTATTTCATGTCGATTAAAGAGGCTGCGGAACTGATTGTGCAGTCCGGAGCGATTGCTAAATCCGGCGATACAGTTCTTCTTGAGATGGGTGATCCGGTCAAGGTTCGCGATCTGGCAGAAAATATGATCCTGCTCGCTGGCCTTACTGTGCGTAACGCCGATAATCCTGATGGTGATATTGCGATCGAGGTCACAGGCATTCGTGAAGGCGAGAAGATGTATGAAGAGCTCTTCTACGATCCTTCGCAGGCTCAAACCACGCGTCATCCAAAGATCATGCGTGCGCCAAAGGGCCAGAAAGTTGCCGTGGACGTTCCGAAAAGTCTGGATGCTTTGAGGGCTTCGATGGAGACCGAAGATGTGGCCGCAGTTCGCAAAGTGCTTTTTGAAGTTATAACTTTCTGAACCGGCCGCGGAAATCAAGCAGCAGCAATAGAACGGCGACTACAGCGACGAGCAGAAATATGATCTGCGAAAGCGCGTGATCGAAAACCATGATTGCGGCCGCGCAGCCTATCAGGATGACATTGAGCATCATCACATGGCTCACCACTTTAAGCACGCTCCAGCCTGCGCGCTTGGCAACCTGATAGGCGTGTTTTGAATGCGCCTTCAGAATGTTCTCGCCTGCCAGGCCTCGCAAAATGATCGTGGTCCCAGTATCCAGTACGTAATAGAGCGGCGGGATGAGTGCGACAATGATATGTGTTTCGCGTGCCAATAATAACAGCACGGTTCCCGCAATCAGCCCGAGGGGAAAACTCCCAGAATCGCCCAGAAAAATACTTGCTGGTGGGCGATTGAAGAAGGCGAAGCCCAGAAGACCACCGGCCGCTATCGCAGCAATTGAGCCGCTTTCCATACCTGAGAGCCGAAAAGCTGTCAGCAGCGCGATTCCCGCGAGAGGCACACCGATGCCTGCAACGGTCATCCAATCGAGACCGTCCATGAAATTCGTGACATTGATGGCGGCTACAAGCGTGATGACGATCAGCATCATTTCCAGCCAATGCGGCAGCAGATCAGGAAGCAGTCGGAAGTCTGCACCCAGACCATAAGCGACGAGGCAGGCGGCAACGAACTGTGAGCCAAACCGCGTTGAAACGGAAAGATCGAAACGGTCGTCCAGCCCGCCGATGATCCAGAGCAACAAGCACGCTCCAGACAGACACAGAACGAGATCGATGGTCAGTCCCAGATCCGTGCCAAACATCAAAAGCGAGATCAGGATGGCCGGGATGAGAGCAAGGCCACCGATCTGCCGTGCAGCCACGCTGTGGTTTGAACGCGCATTAAAGCCTGCTGCGAGAAAACCCGCAGGCAACAGTTTCGACAGAAGATAGAGGCCCACGCCGCAAAGAATGGCGCTTGCAAGGAAGGAAACGAGCAGCAGGATCATTGCGACAACCGATCAATGTGGAATTCTCCCATCCGATTACCAGCTTTCAGGGCTTGCGCAAATCCCGCCTGTGCCCGAATTGGGCAGACGCCCCGGCATTTATCCCCAGCCCTTATGCAGCATGTTGTAAAGCCTGACAGAATCCGTCAATAGACGATTGCACTTGGCGCGGGGAGCGGCTATAAGCCCGCGCAATCGATCTCTTTGATCCGATTTGTTGGGGCGTAGCCAAGCGGTAAGGCACCGGTTTTTGGTACCGGCATTCCCTGGTTCGAATCCAGGCGCCCCAGCCATCAATGCAGAGACAAATCATATATATATTGGTTTTTTGTGCTTCCCTCTGGCTGGTTCTACGGCTTCTCCAGAAAATTTGGCACCGGCCCGCTCTGCTCCAAAGTGACGAAGTCAAGGCTGACATTTCCCTAAGCCGTCGAATGTACCCATTAGGCTTTATCAGGGAATTCTTACGACTTATCGTGGCGAACGCGCCGCGTCAGCAAGGGGATTCGACGGGGGGGGGCTGAAAGGGTACAGTTCGTCCTATTCCTTCCTGAATCTCGAGAACGCCAAGGGCGCATATTTTTAGGAGTATGGACGAAAATCTGGGCTATTCCTGTTCGTGCGATGTTGGCTATAGGGAGTGTGAGGAATCACTTGGGTCAACGAAGCAGCAAATGAAAGAACAGGACGTTCACGATATGCAGACGCATTGAATAACGTCGGCGCTTCAAAGCCCGGATTAGAGCGGAAAGGCTTTGCTTAAAGAGCTCGGCACATTTAGGTCACCATTGTCACTCAGTCCCGAGACTCCTACCACCATGAAATGTAAGAACCATTTAACGAAAGTGCGAGAAGTTAAATAATTAGAGCGCTATCTCCAAAGGCCGCAAAGCTGCATCCGACAGCCGCCGCATGACGTGGACCTTTTGAAAGACAAAAATGAACATCAAAAAATCTAGGCGTAGGTCTAGAACTTCTGAATAATTGGGAGAAGACATTGTGGGTTGGTGCCCTCAAAGTTATTTCTGCTACCCGATCTGTTTACGCAGTCGGACTCGTCATGCAGCACACAATTTCATCATCGAGCTATTATGATGATGTCAGATAACCACCTCACTATTTGAGCGGGCCATGTACTGTTTTGATACTCTCGTGGAAATGTATACTGGGATTGCATCATGCTACGACCTATTACCTCAGCTGAGACCGGTAATGCCGAGCGAGAGGCTCGTTACAGGGCTAAGCCGAGGGGATCATGTCGACACGACACGACAAGACACGTAGCCGCAGCCGTCGTGGTTCTGGTTGTTGCAAAGAATGTGGCTTTAGATAGGGCTGTTTTGCACACAGTTGTGCGTGGAGCGCCCACGATGCCGAAAGAAGACGGTTTTGATGAGGAAAAGACTGTTTCTGTTCTTCATAGGCGTATTTCCAAGGTGGTCCATCGCGAATTTGCTAATAACCTTAAGTCAAACCAGATTGTGATCGCAATGGCATCATACTACTTAACTTGCTTAAGAAAGCTTATCTTTCTTAAGCAAGTTAAGTCAGAGGCGGAGCCGGAACATTAGGACCTTTCTTTGGTGCTATGGATTTCAATTGCTGCGTCGCCTCTGAAGGTCGAGACGACAGCCTTTGCATGCGATGCCGCTTCGCAGGACTCCAACGACGTCCTCTAGGTTAAATAGGATTACGTCGGAGTACGCAGCGTGGTCGTTAGGCCTCATTCTGTTTCGGGGCAAGCTGTTCAACGATAATTGCCAAATTGGTTACATGCTTCTGATCACAGTCTTCGCTTTTGCGGTAGCAAGTATGCTTTAGGGTAGAAGCTCGTTTAGCGCTTATGTGGGAGGTTCACGCGCCGGAGTTTTATGGCGACAGCAACTATTATTTACCTCATGAATACACAAGGTGGATGCATCGGCGTTGGTGGAAATAAGGCTATCTTCACGTTTGTGGTTAATGTAGCAGCTATTTGAGCTAACATTCCTGTTGCTATGACACTTCGTCATGGCGCTCAATAACCGATATTAGGGCTCGTAGCCGCCGTGGCTGCTCTCTCTACCCTCGAAGTGGGTGGGCTAGGAAATGTCGTCTGCAAACGGTTTGCTGGTATGGTCGAGTATTACGACAGAGGCCACAGTTTCAGTGGGAAGATTGAGTTTCGGCGGATATCTGGGGCGCCGTTTGGAAGAGTGCCACAAAAAACATTGAGCAAAACCCGATAGCGGATGTCGGTTCTTATTCGAAAGTGGGCATTGTCTGCGTGCAGGCAAACGAAACCGTCTCACTTTTAGCAGAATTCAGCGTGTACAAATACAGCCCTTGATGGACCAATGAATGAGGGCCATAGGCCTGGTTCTTGTGTTTGCAGCCTTTCTCTCAAGTTTTGTTCATCTTGGTGCAACTCCGTTAGTTGGGCTATGAGGCAGAGGCTAATCTACTTTGTAGCGATACGTGCGCGTTATGGAATGCAGAATACCCCACTGCTACATTAAGCGATGAATTCATCGGTGGTTCTCTTGATTGCAGTTCTTAAATTTACAGCCTATAGTTGCATTTTGGCGCTAAAATTCAGGTAGCCGTCCATATCTCGGTAAACGGGTGCGGGAGGATACGTATCACTTTCTAGATTTCTAAAATAACATGATTAAAGCTCGGACTTAAATATCGGTCTTCTGTGGATATAGCCGATGCTTATCAAGTCATATATGCCTGTTTCCAGTTTAATGCGGAGCGAAGGAATAAAAATAAATACCTAAGCTTCTTTTCGGGAAACATGACAGCGGTGCGAGACTGGTGAAACCAAGTAGCAAGCACTGAGCTAGTCAAGCAACATGGTTTTACCGCCAGACGGCTACACACAGTTGGACGTGACTTAAAAGTCTGCATCGCAAAAACCGGTTGTGCTTCTGATTGACAATAAAATTACCAGCCGCAGTTAAATATTTTGTCCCAAAGAGCCTGTTCCAAAAAAGGTTGGGCGATTTCAGCAGTTTATGGCTCAACCAGATATCTGACTTATGATGGAGATCAAGATGGTTTGGACATAAACCGCTCGCCGACATTATGAGCGTCGCAATTCGCGTTATGCAAGCGATCTAACGGATGCGGAATCGTGACGCGATTCTTTACATAGTCTCTTCAGGCGGCACCTAGCGGCTTCTGCCAATAGATTTTCCACCGTTTTCCACGGTGCAGAAATACTTTTATCGATGGCGGATGAAGGAAAACTGAGCCCAATCAACAACACGCTTGTTATGGTAGCGCGTGAGCTGGTGGATAAGCAGCCTAGCCCTACAGCTGGCGTGATCTATAGCCAGTCGGTGAAAACCACGAAAGTGGCAGAATACGTGGCTTTCATGCGGGGAGGAAGATCAACGGATGCAAGTGCCACATAGTTGCTGATACACTAGGTTTGTGGGTTGGCCTTGTGATCCATTCGGCGGGCATTCAAAACGGAGACGGCGTGCCGGATGTCTTGAAACCATCCTCAAACGTTGGCCATGGTTGCGGCATATCTTTGCTGACGACGGATACGCAGGACCAAAGCTCAAAGGCAAGTTGGAAAAGGTTGGTAAGTTTACACTAGAAATCGTCAAGCGGTCCGATCACGCTGAAGGTTTCGCACTAATCCCGCGTCGGTGGGTCGTTGAGTGCACATTGGCCTGGCTGGGAAGGTGTCGCAGATTGGCCAAAGACTTCGAGAAAACCATCACTTCTTCCGAAGCGTGGATCTACATTGCGAAAACCCGCTTCCTCACGCGGCGCACCGCAACGGAATGATATCGTTACCTTCAATATGATGCAGGCTCTAACTCACTTGAAAAAACTCTGCTCGGCTTTGTTAGCTTGGATACCATTTACGCCGATACTTGACCGGTTTCAAAACGAGAAGGGAACGAACAAGCCCTAAATGTGCCGCATTAACTGGTCACGACGGAGTTGACTTAGTGGGTATATTTCTTCAATGACGCTAAAAGGAACTTATGAATTTATTCGTTAAAGTAGTAGCGGTGACAAAAAGAAGATTGGTCTAGGTATAATCATGAGAACCGAAATTTCAAGTGCCGTTGCACCCCATGAACCTGTAACGGCAGCGCCGACCAAAGGAGCTCAGGTCGCCATTGGTGACATTTTGGAAGCTTTATACAAATATCGCTTGGCGTTGATTTTTGGCTGGCAAGATGTAGCACAGCGTTACCGCCGTTCTCGTGTAGGTGCCTTTTGGCTGACGCTAAATATGGCGGTCTTTATCGGTGCGTTAGGTTTGATTTTTGGGACGCTCTTCAAATCAGATATGAGCGATTTTCTACCTCACCTTTGCGCCGGGATCATCATGTGGGGTTTAATATCAACTTCCTTGTCGGACGGTTGCACTGCGTTCAGCTCATCTGAAGGTATAATCTTGCAGGTTCGCATGCCTTTATTTACGCATGTAATGCGAGCTCTATGGAGAAATATAATTATATTTTTTCATAACATAGTTATATTTCCTGTACTCCTGCTGATAATCGGAAGGAGTTTAAATTATTACGCGATTCTGGCGATTCCTGGTTTGTTACTTGTTATTTTGAACTTGTCTTGGATGATGTTAGTCTTAGCAGTTTTGTGTGCTAGATTTCGCGACATGACCCAGGTAGTCGCGAACGTACTGCAGATTTTGCTTTATGCAACACCGATCATGTGGATGGTTAAGACGCTACCAGAGCATGTTCCGCACGCTCTCATTTACTGGAACCCGTTTTATCATTTTATCGAGCTGGTTCGGGCTCCATTGTTTGGACAAGCTCCTACATTAATGAGTTGGTATGTAGTTTCTGGCCTCGCTGTTTTTGGTTGGTGCGTTGCAATTGCATTCTTCGGAAAATATCGTTCACGTATAGCTTATTGGTTATAACAACATGAGCCTAATTCAGTTACAAAATGCGAGCGTCGAGTTTCCCGTATTTAATTCGTCCAGTCGGTCATTGAAGAACCGCGTGTTAAACATAGCTACGGGCGGAAAAATTGAACGGAAAACGGATAGTCTGGTAGTTATAAAGGGTCTCAGCGATATATCTGTCACTATTAGTGATGGGCAACGCGTGGGCCTTATTGGGCATAATGGCTCTGGAAAAACCACGATGTTAAGAGTTTTTTCTGGAATTTACACTCCCACCCAAGGGCATGCAATTGTGAGTGGCGAGTGTATATCGTTGATTAATATTAATCTTGGTATAGATCCTGACGCGACTGGGCGAGAAAACATACGCCTGCGCTCCGCAATAATGGGCCTGGATCCGAAAGAAACAGCAGCCAAGGTAGAAGAAATAGCTGAGTTTTCCGGTCTGGGAGACTTTCTAGATATGCCTTTCAGGACATATTCTTCAGGTATGCAACTTAGATTGGCATTTGCAACCTCCACCGCGGTTAGACCAGAAATTCTGATCATGGACGAGTGGTTGTCAACGGGAGATGAAGATTTTAAAGCGCGCGCTAACCAACGTATGCACGAATTGGTCAATACTACTAAAATTCTGATATTGGCCTCGCACTCTCGAGAACTTCTCGAAAAAAACTGCAATAGAATTATCTGGCTGGAACATGGGCGTGTACGAATGGATGGCAGCGTTGATGAGGTGTTGCCTGCATATTTCGGTTAGTTTGTATGATTTAAACGGTATCGTGGGGTGCAAAAATACGATCTGTGATTTTGTGGAAGTGGTTAGCGGCAATTCCCCATTTTCTGCCCGCTGTACGTCTATTGAAATAGCGGCTATTTCCAAGAGGGTAAGGAATAAATGAAAAGAGCTGCCGTCGCATTTTTTTACGATGAACATGGTGTTGTCGACGACTACATGCTTCATTTGTTAAAATCGTTCAAGCCATTTGTTGATGAGCTTATTTTCGTTTCAAACGGCCCTCTTTCGAAGTACTCGGAAAAAGATGTATCTGTTGTAGTTGACCACTTAATCGTTCGCGAAAACATAGGCTTTGATGTTTGGGCTTACAAAGAGGGCTTGAAATTTATAGGTTTTGACAAACTGTCATACTATGATGAAATCTTACTCTTCAATCATACTTTCTATGGTCCGATTTTTCCGCTGTCGGAGTTGTTCGGTGCTATGGAGAATAAGCCCGTCGACTTCTGGGGAATTTCTGTACATGCTGAAGTGAAACCAAATCCTTTCACTCGTGAGGGTACTCTTCCAGAGCATATCAACTCGCATTTCATCGCAATACGCCAGCCAATGCTTTCTTCTGCGGCGTTTAAATTATATTGGGAGACAATGCCTAAGATTGAGTCTTACATCGACTCGGTTTTGAAACACGAATCCCGTTTCACTAAACATTTTAAAGAGCTGGGATATGATTACGACGCTTACATTATGCCTAAGGATTATGGCTCGGATTATCCGATATTCATCGATGTTGCAGAGACTATTCAGAATAGATCTCCCATCTTAAAAAGACGTAGTTTTTTTCATACCCATTTGTTCCATGATGAGAATGGAATTGATCTTCCTAGGGCGATGCGTTTAATCGGCGAAACTAGCGATTATGACGTAAGTCTCATTTGGAAAAATTTAGGGCGCACATCTAAACCTCGCGAGGTTTATACGAATGCAGCTCTACTAAAGATCATTGGAAATGAATATGAATACACAGAAATAGAAAACAAAAATATCGCTATATGTGCCCATATCTACTATGTAGATCTTCTGGAAGAAATTCTATCATTCAGCAATAATATCCCTCTGAAGTATGACTTTTTATGTACGACCGATTCTGAAAAGAAGAAAAAGGAAATCGAGTCGCTGTTGTCAGAAGTAGATAATATCAAATTTTATGATGTGCGCGTAGTAGAACAAAATCGTGGACGTGATATGTCTGCTCTCTTTATATCGTTTAGGGATGTTTTTCTAACGGACAAATATGATTTAGTGTGTAGGCTGCATACGAAAAAATCGCCGCAAGTAGGCCAAGCCCGAGGTTTGGTCTTCAAGAGGCATCTTTTGGAAAACCTTTTGTACTCGAAGGCTTATGTCCGCGGTGTTTTAAGACTTTTTGAGGATAATAAATCAATAGGTTTGGCGTTCCCGCCAGCTGTTCATAACGGTTATGCAACCTTGGGTCATGGCTGGTGGGCTAATCGCGCGTGGGTGAAGAAAATCCACGAGCGATTGGTGCTGAGGACTCCACTAGATGATGATACTCCTGTAGCACCTTATGGCACAATGTTCTGGTTTCGACCGCCAGCGCTGCGAAAGCTATTTGAACACGAGTGGAAATGGACTGATTTCAACAAGGAGCCGGATCACGTTGATGGCGGTTTAGCGCATGGGCTCGAACGTTCTATGTCCTACGTTGCTGGTGATGCGGGCTATATCACCATGCAGGTAATGAATTCAGAGAGCGCCGCATATAATTATTCGTCTCTCGAATATAAATATCAGACGCTTATGGCAAAGCTGCCAGCGGGCACTGTTTCGTATGTCGCGTCGGTCATAGAGAGTTCGAGTATGTCTGGTACTGTTCGAGAATCTTTTCGACGCCTACTTTTTGCTATTAAAAGATCTTTGTTATATAGGTCGCCTAAATTATTCAAAGTGATGAGACCATTTTACCGGACGGCCCGATATTTTACAAATCCCCTTCGGAAGAAGTAGGTCTTGGTAAGATGAGTTTCGCCACAACAATGTGTAAGGACGCGGCATG
Organism: Brucella sp.; assembly: GCF_032066345.1. Taxonomy (NCBI): domain Bacteria; kingdom Pseudomonadati; phylum Pseudomonadota; class Alphaproteobacteria; order Hyphomicrobiales; family Brucellaceae; genus Brucella; species Brucella sp. Next base: position 79,407 of record NZ_DAMBKZ010000008.1, on the reverse strand, counting down.
AAAGTTTTGGTTAGTGGGGCGAATGGCTACATAGGGCGATATGTAGTGAGTTCGTTAGTCGACAGAGGCCACGATGTGGTGGTAGCTGTGCGCGGCCAAAAGGATCCTGCATTTCAGTGCGAAGTGTTTAACGGAGACATATTAGCGTCAACACCAGATATTTATGAGCGAACAGGTCGGCCAGATGTATTGGTTCACATGGCATGGGAAGATGGATTTCTCCACCGAAGCGAAAGCCATCTTGCCAATGTCCAGAATCACGTAAGATTTGTCGAGAATATGCTTAAAGGCGGGTTGCCTCAGATCGTTACAGCTGGCACGGCACATGAAATTGGCTACCATGTAGGAGCGGTTGATGAATTGACTCCTACACGGCCGATGCATCCATATGGAATTGCAAAGAATTATTTGCGGCAAGCGCAGGCTTACCTTTGTGAGGTACACGGCGCGATCAATCAATGGACGCGATGCTACTATATATGGGGAGATGACGTCAGGAATAGCTCTATTTTCACTAAGCTATTGGAAGCTGAAGCCAGCGGGCAGGAAACATTCCCGTTGAACCACGGCGAGCTGCTTTACGACTTCATTAATGTGAAAGACCTCGGAGAAATGATTGCTCGAGTTGCACTTCAAACAGAAGTCACCGGAATAATTAATTGCTCATCTGGGGAGCCTGTTTCGTTGAAGACTATGGTTCTGCAGTTTATTGAAGCGAATAATTTGAAGATTGTTCCTGTCTGGGGAGAATTTCCCATCCGCTCTTATGATTCACGCGCGATTTGGGGAGATAATCAAAAGATTAAACAAGTAATGGACAATAAACCGTAATTTGGTTGGCTTAATATTGTGAGTTTTCCAACACTCATAGAATGCCAACAGCAACCCGGACCTGCTTTATCAATGACAGTTTTTCAGGGGTCCCCTTTGCCTCAAGTTCCGAAATGATCTCTTTGAGGTGCCCCTCAGATCCAGTTTCTTCAAGTATATGCTGGATCTCGTGAATTGAGAATTGCAGTCTGTATAGGAGGTCTCTTTTCATAATCGGACATTTTAGGTACTTCCTGTAAAGAAAAGCGCCAGTATGTACTTGCGACCTTATAGATACCTTTTGTGCAAAGGCTGGCGGAATATCATTTGGTAGAATAGAATTTAAACTGGGAGTATCAAATCTTATTTTTCGCGGAAGAAGTGAATTTAGCTCATTACGTTGCTCGTTAGGAACTTTTGATAAAGGTTCGATCAAGTCGTCGGGTCGAAAAATGACTTCGACTTTGTTTGCGAGCGGCACCATCATTTTCGATAGTGCAATTTCTCCTTGTTGAATAGCCCATAGCCTCGAGTTGACGGGAAGATAGCTCTCCCAGAATTTCTGAAAAGACTCTTTGCTGAATAAATGGCCACTTACAGAAAAGCAGAATGATTGAATATGATAGCAATGTTCATAATTTTCAAACGTTCCGCAGATATCCGCTTCAGTAGAAGAAAGTCTTTTAAATATGGAATTTAGCCCGCTCGCGAAGTAGTAGACACTATCATTCATGTATATTACGCGTTTTGGCCTTACGATAGAATTCAAGTATAAAGTTGCATCTCTGTATCCCCCAATATCAAGCCCTGTATTGTCGCGCTCTATTATTAGATACGATTTCTCTCTAAGCAAAAAGATTTGCTCGTGGCTCAATTTGTGATTGGCAACGACAATTACGTTTATGCCGTTAGCATTGAGCGCCTTTAATGCGTTCTGAATGTACCAACGTAAGTTCGATGGTTGCCATATTAGAAATATCGCATAGATGCTACCTGGATGGTGTTGATTGCCATCATGGGTGGAGAGAATTGATAATTTTTTAAGAGAGTCGCGCTTTAGGTAGGCGGCTGCGACCTTAGTGTCATGATAAAATAGCTTCACCACACGTTTAGCGGTTCCAAGTAGGGTACGTTTAAAGAAGGAAGAATAAGCCATGAAATATCCGCTTTAAAAGTTGGGTATGTCCGAAGTGATCACGATTACCTTTCCGCAAGGTTTTCTCTTAGAACAACTTTATTCCATGCGTTCTGAAAAACAAAAGTGCCGAAAGACCAAATTGTCTTATATGCCACCAGCCTTTTTTGGCTGCATCGCCGCCACTGTGGATGATCTGGACGTCAGGCACATAGGCTATGTCTGCCGTTCGGCGGGTGCGTATTGAAATGTCAAAATCCTCGAAGTAAAGCAAGTAACGTTCATCAAATCCTTTTAATGCACTAAAGACGCTGCCGCGGAATACCATAAAGCATCCGCTAACTATTGGAGGATTCCAATAAACAGCGTTGCCAGTTTCTTCTCGCATCTCATAAACATCCAGCCGTTTCTGAAACAATCTTGATACGAATTGAGGTGCAAATCCTCTCAGCAATAAATTAAAAATACTTGGATATTGTTTGCATAAATATTGCTTCCTTCCACTGGGATAAATTGCGGCAGGGGAAATTAAACCGCATTTCGGGTTTTCAAGCATAAAGTGCAGGGCATTTTTTAGTGCAAAAGGGTTCATTTCAACATCTGGATTAAGAACCAAGTGGAAACTACCAACACCATCATCAAAAATGAAATTATTCGCTCTTGCAAAGCCGACGTTACCGTGACCCTGGACCAATTTTGTGGGTAGAGTGAGAAACAAGGGATGAAATCCGCTATCGATAGATGCGTCAGGGGAATTATCGATAATCAGAATTCGCTTTTCGATGGCGTTCTCGATATTTTCCAGCGCGTTCTGTAGCGATGACAAGGTATTATATAGTTCGGTCAAATTTGGATTAAATATAACGATACAGACTGTGAGAATGTCCATGTTTCTTACCACTATAAGGAGCTATTACGAGTTTTGGTCTAATCGTCCCATGCGATTCAGTATCCCGTGATAGATTCCAAGCGACATCATGCTCAGGTGCTTTAGTCGCGGCTTGGTTATCAAACTGTAGAAGACAAATTTTCGGCCGAGACGGTAAGCATCTACGACTTTCCATTCGCTTCGCAGCCAGTCCTGCTTATACAGCCAAACCGCATTCCTGAAATGATAGTAATGTCGCAATGGATTATGCACAGGGACATGACGGCCAAAGAACAAGAGTGGTTCTTCGCCCAATTGGTGCTTCATTAACGCTGAGCAAACCCCAAAAGACTGAAATCCATTTTTCTGCGCTCGCAATCCCCATTCAATATCTACATAATCAATAAATAGGTCCTCATTCATGCCGCCGATCTGGTTAATCGTGTCGATGGGTATTAGACTTCCAGAAGCAATGAGGTAATCGACGTTTACGACGTCGTTTTCGACGGAGCAGCTTTGTCGTTGGACGCGATAGCCCGCAATTCGAATAAAGGGTATTGCATTATGCTGACGTGGGTCGTCATAACGCGGTCCTAAACATGCAACCGCTATACCATTCATTTGCTTTTCAATAGCTGCAGCTTTCAACGTTTCGACCATTCCAGCACCAGGGATGCTGTCTTGATCTAGGAGTAGCACATACTCCGAGCCGTATTTCTTGGCTCGACTGATCCCTACATTCTGAGCTTTAGCGATGCCAAAATTATCGCCCAGAGATATGTATTCAATGCTTTCGCTCTGCATTGAAAGCCACTTTTGTATATTTTCCTCGTTGCCGTTATTGACCACGATTAACCGGTCCACTTGGGGTAAAACGGCGGCGATGACTTTTTCAAGAGTTTCCAGATCGGGCCGATATGTTACGATTATCCCGCTAATCTGTCGTTGGCGAGGGGCGGAGGCTCTTTGATTGGCAATTGATGACATGGTAGCGGTCCACTTGCGGCAATTGAAGCCGTTTTAGTAATAATGTTCCATGGCCTAGTTGAAAACAATCACTGTCGCAAGTTTTCTCACAAGGGCGGTCGCCAAATGCTGGCCATAATGTTAAAGCAAACCAACACCCGAATGGCTTATTTTAAGGAAGTTGCGATGAAGGGAATAATTCTTGCTGGCGGTAGCGGCACACGTCTCTATCCTCTGACGATTGCTGTATCAAAACAAATACTGCCAATCTATGATAAGCCCATGATCTATTATCCGCTTAGCGTGTTAATGTTGGCAGGTATTCAGGATATACTGATAATCTCCACGCCACACGACTTGCCACTTTTCCAGAAGCTACTTAGTGACGGCAGTGAATATGGGCTAAATCTTTCTTACGCAGAGCAGCCTCACCCGAACGGCCTGGCCGAGGCATTCATTATTGGTCGTGAATTCATTGGGAATGACAGTGTCGCAATGATTCTGGGTGACAACATCTATTTTGGGGACGGCTTGTCGCGCCTTTGCCAGATTTCATCCGAAGTTCAGAAGGGTGGTACTGTCTTTGCTTACCACGTGGAGGATCCGGAACGATACGGGGTGGTCGAGTTCGACAAAAAAACGGGTTTGGCGATTTCGATCGAAGAAAAACCTAAAGTAGCTAAATCGAATTGGGCAGTAACAGGCCTTTATTTTTACGACAATGACGTGGTTAATATTGCTTCATCTATAAAGCCATCTGAACGTGGCGAGTTGGAAATCACAACGGTTAATAATATTTACTTACAACGTGGCGAGTTGAGTGTCCGCCAACTCGGACGAGGGTATGCTTGGTTGGATACCGGAACCCATGACAGTCTTCACGAGGCTTCGTCGTTCGTCCGTACTATAGAAAAGCGACAAGGGATCAAGATTGCTTGTCCGGAAGAAATCGGATTAGAAAAGGGTTGGATAACTCAAGACGCTGTTCTTGAAAGAGCGGCCAAGCTAGGTAAAACCGAATATGCTGCCTATCTACGTCGGCGAGTTGCGGAAATAGGGAGTAGTAAGTAATGGAAATACGTCCGTTAGGTCTGGATGGAGTGTTTGAAATCATCCCTCGCAAGTTTGGCGATGATCGAGGCTTTTTTTCCGAGACATACAATGCCAATTCTCTGAAAGAAGCTGGAATTGAGCTGGATTTCATTCAGGATAACCAATCATATTCTGCAGCAAAGGGTGTATTGCGCGGACTGCATTACCAAACAGCTCCTAAAGCGCAGGATAAGCTTGTACGTGTGATCTCTGGGGCAATTCTAGATGTAGTTGTCGATATACGAAAAAGCTCACCCACATTTGGAAAATGGGTGTCGCTGAAGGTTTCGGCGGAAAAATGGAATCAGATACTCGTTCCTAAAGGCTTTGCACACGGTTTTTTGACGCTTACTCAAGATACTGAGGTTATCTACAAAGTAACGGACTACTATTCGCCAGCGCATGACAGGTCAATTAGATTTGACGATCCGATAATTGGTATTGAATGGCCAGCACTAGGTACTGAATTTCAGTTATCTGAAAAAGACCGTAATGCATCGCTTTTGTCCGATGCTGATGTTTTTGGCTGAGAAGGGCAAGCTAATGAATATTTTGGTTACAGGCGGAGCGGGTTTTATAGGTTCCGCAGTTTGCAGATATCTCGCAACTGATCCAAATATTAATGTGATTAATTTCGACAAGCTAACTTATGCAGGTAATTTAGCGTCGTTACGCCAGATTGAGAATCGGCCAAATTATAGTTTTTTGCAGGCTGACGTATGCGATGATAATAGCGTATTAGAAGCTTTGCGCGAGAACGAAATCGACATTGTGATGCATTTGGCGGCAGAAAGTCATGTTGACCGTTCTATTGATGGTCCAGGCGCTTTCATTGAAACTAATATTGTTGGTACGTTCCGTCTTCTCAACGCTGCTCTTGCTTATTGGCGCGAATTGCCTGAATCGCGCAAGTCAGGGTTTCGCTTTCATCACATTTCGACTGACGAAGTTTTTGGTGATCTTCCGTTCGATAGCGGAATTTTTACAGAAGAAACGCCATATAAGCCTTCGTCACCATATTCCGCTTCAAAGGCGGCGTCAGATCACCTGGTGCGTGCTTGGCACGAGACGTACGGTTTGCCTGTAGTTCTTTCGAACTGCTCCAATAATTACGGACCGTTCCATTTTCCTGAAAAACTGATTCCGCTTGTTATTCTCAATGCGTTGGATGAAAGGCCGCTTCCTGTTTATGGCGCAGGTGCGAATGTTCGCGACTGGCTTTTTGTAGAAGACCATGCCCGTGCTCTGGCATTGGTTGCCACCAAGGGCAAGCTGGGCGAAAGCTACAATATTGGTGGGCGTGAAGAACGTACGAATCTCAATGTGGTGGAAACGATCTGCGGCATTCTTGATAAAAAGCGACCGCGTGCTAACGGCAAAAGCTACGCGGAGTTGATCACCTTCGTAACCGATCGTCCTGGCCATGATCGTCGCTATGCGATCGACGCCTCAAAAATTGAACGTGAATTGGGGTGGCAACCGCAAGAGACCTTCGAGACGGGCCTAGATAAGACAATCCAATGGTATCTAGATAATGATTGGTGGTGGGAACCGATTCGTGAGGGCCACTATGCCGGTCAACGTTTGGGGGGCAGTGCTATCCCTACGAATAAGGGCAATGCATGAAGGTTTTAGTTACAGGGCGTGACGGTCAAATTGTGCGCAGCCTTATGCAAAAGGCTGCGGTACGAACCGACATTGAACTTATTGCGGTAGGCAGACCTGAACTGGATTTAGAGCAGCCGGATACGGTTCGGCGAGCTATTGCTTCTATTAATCCTGATTTAGTTATTTCCGCCGCGGCGTACACCGCTGTCGATAAGGCTGAGTCCGAGAGTGAAATTGCATACAAAATAAATACCATCGGGGCTGGAGCTGTCGCGGAGGCAGCTGCAGCCTTTGGGGCACCTATTATACATTGGTCGACAGATTATGTTTTTGCGGGCGACACTATGAGGCCCTACTCGGAAGCCGATACGCCCAGTCCTTGTAATGTTTATGGACAAAGCAAGCTTGATGGGGAAAGAATGGTTGCCGGTGCTCATGCACAGCACATCATCCTAAGGACCTCCTCCGTTTACAGCCCATACGGTTCAAATTTTGTAAAGACAATGTTGAGGTTAGCAGAAACTCGTGATCAGATATCAGTTGTTTCAGACCAGTGGGTAAACCCCAGTAGTGCAACGGATCTTGCTGAAGCCACTTTTAAGATAATTGATGTGTTTCTCAGCAATAATTATTTTTCAAATTATGGTCTCTATCATTTAGTAGGTTCGGATAAAACTAATTGGAGTGGCTTTGCTCGAAAAATTTTCTCGGAAAGTGCAAAATTCGGCGGTCCGTCGCCGGAGGTGGTTGACATAGTAACGAGCGAATATCTCACAGCCGCAAGGAGACCTTATAATTCAACTTTAAACTCAGAGAAATTTGTTAGTGTTTTTGGTTGGAGGATGCCTGCGTGGGAATTATCACTGCGTTCTGTTATTAGTGATTTGCTAAAGCGTTAGTTTTATCGACTAAGTTCATTTGGCTAGACCGGCGATTTTCTGTATTCCATGACTTTAGGTCAACTCAAAATTGAATATTCAACACCTATCAATCGATTTGATTTTTTTGGGTTAACTGAAGGGGTTTGATGAAGAAAAGTAATAATCACCCTAGCCTGCCCCATGGGTGAGGTCCTTGGTTTTGGTGGTCCGGGCAGGCTGTTAAAATCCAGCAGCAATTTTGGTCTGCCCATTCTGGCACAGGGCTGATATTTCGGCAAATTCTGTCGGTGTTTTTCCATTGTAAGCCATGTGGGGCCGACGATCATTATCGTCGCGCTTCCAGGCCTCAGTGAGCTGCCGGGCCTCCATGACAGAATTGATCCAGTTCACATTCAAAAACTCATCACGCAATCTTCCATTGAAGGATTCAATATGAGCATTGTCGGTTGGTGCTCCAGGCTGCGAGAAGTCCAGTCTGACCTAGTGCGTGTAAGCCCATTGATTAACGATCTACAGGTAAATTCGGCGCCATTGTCACAAAATGCTGCCTTTGGCACACCACGCAAATTGATAAGACCGTTCAGCACAGCTGCCACATGTTCACCTCGAAGTCTGGGCCCGACTTCGATCGCTAGTGCTTCTCTGGCGAATACATCGATCACCGTGAGGAGACGCAGTTTCGAACCACTTGCCAACCGGTCATGGACAAAATCCATACTCCAAGCTTCGTTGGGCCGGGTTGATGATAGCGTGCCTGCCGGCGCATCGCCATTTTGCCGCGACGCGGGGTCTTTTGCTTCGTAAACACAGGCCTTCTTCGAGATGCAGCCGATAAATGACATTCTTGCCAGCCTTCGCGTTTTAGCAGGATATGGACACGCCGATAACCAAATCGAAGACGTGTCAGGACAATCTCATGCATGCGCTGACGCAGTGCCGCGCGTGGATCCAGTCTGAGAACCTTGCGTTGTGTGGAACGATGCTGCTGCGTCAACGACAGGCCCGGCGCTGGCTGTAACCGTGGACGCTGATCACATAGTCTACAACCTATTTCATGAGCGCCGGTCGGGAAATATTTTTGAAGAACATCCTGTAAAACAGCCTTATAGAGGCTGAGTTCAGCCACCAGTTTCTTCAACCAAGCGTTATCCTCCACGACCTGCCTCAACTGCCGAACCTGATCAGACTCAGGGCCAGCATATTGCTTTTTCCCATCGATGATAAGTCATCTCGGATATGCCGAGCTGACGGATCAGATCTACTACAGGCGATCCCTGCTCTACCTACTTCAACGCTGCGACGATCTGCTCCGTCGAGTACCGTCTCTTCTTCATGGCAAATTCTCCTTCTTAAATCGGGAAAATCCGCCGGAAAAATAACATTAAATCCAGACCATTTTAACTGGGGCACGTCACTTCTGAGGCTCATCAGCGTTACTGCATAACGAATGATTTTTCAGGGGCAGTCCAGTCACTGACTGTGGATCACGCTCGCTATAGTCTAGCCTGTTTGCTCACATATCGCGCGCAGTCATTATAAGCATGTCGTTGATCTCGCCATAGATGGACGCATTGCTCCATTGTGGGGAACCGTGGAAAGTCCCGGAGCCGGAACGGCGCCACTGACAATCCGTTGACCCGCTATACAAAAGGGCATATCATATCTAGAAGGTCAGCTTTGTGTAGGCGACTAGCTGTTTTGATGACGGCAGGAGTGCCGAAATCAAAGATCACTCTTCATCCGTAACATCGCATACATAAAGTAGGTTGTGTCGCCCATAACGACACCGAGTGATCTCCATCGAACCTAAGCAATCCGATTAAATCATAACTAACTGAAATAACTTAACTCATTTTGGTAAGGACACTAAGCAATCAAAAATGAGTCTAAAATAGTTGCAACTCATTTATAAGTTTTCCCTTGATTGTACATGTGGGGAAAGATATGCCCTTTCGAGTTGAAGCAATTGCGAGGCTTCATTTTCATCATTTTGGTGAAGCGTGGGCGTACATCTCTCTAGATAAAAATTAGATGTAAACAAAACTCTGAAATATGCGTATGTGACTCATGTTTCTAGAAAGAGCAGCTATGAGAAGCTCATTTTTTTGAAAAATTAGCAGTACGATTAGGGCTCAAAAAATCAAATGTATCTCCTAAATGGTAAACATTGAGGGGGCATTATTGCTATAAGGTTGGGTACGTGAAAAGGCTGGGGATTGCATTCTTTTTCGACAAAGATGGCATAGTCGACGATTATTTCCTTACATTTTTGGAAAGTATGGCGGCATTTTCAGAGCGGAATATACTTGTCTGTAATGGGCCGCTATCAAAAGATAGTGAGATTAAAATAAAACAACTAGTCGATGACTTAATCGTACGTGATAACGTTGGTTTTGACGTGTGGGCCTATAAATCAGCAATTGAATTTATAGGCTATGACCAATTGTCATTGTACGACGAGGTTTTATTCTACAATCATACAAATTATGGCCCGATCTTTCCGTTCTCGGAAATGTTCGATCATATGGCGGGAGCCGAATGTGATTTTTGGGGAATAACCGACCATGACGAGATGTCTCCCAATCCTTTTACCAATACAGGTATCTTGCCTTACCACTTGAACAGTCATTTCATTGCTGTACGGCGGTCGATGTTAAGTTCTGAATCATTCAGACATTATTGGGCAACTATGCCTAACATTGATAGTTACACAGATTCAATTATTTCTCATGAAAGTCGTTTTACAAGCCACTTTAATAATCTTGGATATAAGTCAGCCGTTTATCGCTCGTGTAAGGATCTAAATTCGATCTATCCGCTGATGCTCAAGCCGGATGAAATGTTGCTGCAGCGGTGCCCTATTGTAAAGCGCCGAATGTTCTTTGGTGACACCGATTACCTTGAGGTTAATGCTTCTGACACGACTAGAGCAATCGACATTATAAGAGCTGAATCTAGCTATGATGAGACGCTAATCTGGAAAAATGCTCTACGTACCAGCAAACTCCGCACCCTCAATGTCAATTCGACATTGATGTCAATTTACCCTGATAAGCCAATCAAGAAGCAATTGCCTTACGGCAATATCGCATTATGTTGTCATGTTTATTATACTGAAATGCTTTCGGAAATAGATAGTTATGCCAAAAATATACCTGTAGAATTTGATTTTATAGCAACTACAGATAGCGAAAAAAAGAAAGCGGAGATAGAAAAATTTCTTATTAATAAAAAGTACATATCCAATGTTATCGTGAGGATTGTTGAGCACAACCGCGGGAGAGATATGTCTTCTCTCTTTATCACTTGTAGAGATCTCTTTTTGGGAAACAATTATGATTTTGTTTGCCGTATTCATACAAAAAAGACGCCACAGGTTGATAGTGGGCGCGGGGACTTTTTCAAGCGGCATATGATGCGGAATCTTCTCGATAGCAAAGGATATGTTATCAACTTGCTAAATGAAATGGTCGAGAAGCCATGGATCGGTATTTCGTTGCCCCCGATCATTCACTATTCATTTTGGACGATTGGCCATTCTTGGTATAACAATCGACCAGGTGTCGAAAACGTTTTGAAACTGCTGGATATAAATGTAAGTATAGATGACGATACGCCTGTTGCGCCGTACGGCACTATGTTCTGGTTCCGTCCTAAGGCACTCGAGAAGCTGTTTTTGTATGAGTGGAAATGGGATCAGTTTGATCCCGAGCCAAACCATAGAGATGGAAGTTTAGCTCACTCCCTCGAGCGCGCGATTTGCTATGTTTCGCAGGACGCTGGATACGCCGTCAAACATGTATCGACTACCAGATTGGCGGCTCAAGGCTACACGCATCTCGAGCATAAGCTGGCGTCGCTTTCGTCATCACTTCCCTTAATGTCGACACTGGGACAACGCCATTATGTTCTTCACCTGCAGAATGAAAATAGCAGAATGACGCAGCAATTAGCCAATCAAAATTCGAATATTGATATATTCGTTCCTTCGACTATTAAAGTTTCTTTCAAAGGCTTTTTGGGTGCGATCAAACGATCATTTCAATTTCGGTTTCTTGGCAAGAGAACCTGGTAAATATTACAAGAACCTGTACAATTAAGGTGGCTCGAGAAAATTCTACAGTTAAGATCAGTGGAGTTTCTACCTGATTTCTGTTTAGGCGCAGAGAGCAGAAGGTGTCGTGACGAGAAGACAGCACCGGAACCGATGAATTGAGCCCCTGAACTTCCTCGATATTCAGGTGGAATTCTCCAACTACTATAAAGTGCTCGCCAATTTTAATACTGAGATCTAGAATTTTCCAGATTTAGGGCTCCGATCTTGTTCCAAAAAGGGTTGAGCGGTTTCAGCAGGTTATGATTCAATCGGATTTCTGACATACGATGGAGATCACGATGGCCTGGACTGAAACCGCTCGCCGACAGTATGAACGCCGGAATTCATGTTACGCAAGTGATTTAACAGATGCTGAATGGTCCATCATCGAACCATAGATGCCAGCCCCCAGACGGCTTGGATGTCCTCGAAAGACAGACCTGCGTGAGGTAGTTAACGCACTTCTTTATATTGCTCCTTCGGGTGGTGCGTGGCGGCTTTTGCCGACGGACTTTCCACCGTTTTCCACGGTGCAGAAATACTTCTATCGGTGGAGGGATGAAGGCACGTTGCGCGCCCTCAACAACACGCTTGTTATGGCTGCGCGCGAGCTGGCCGGAAAGCAGTCCAGCCCGACCGCTGGCGTGATCGATAGCCAGTCGGTGAAAACCACCGAAAGTGGCGGAATACGAGGCTTTGATGCGGGGAAGAAGATCAACGGTCGCAAGCGCCACATCGTTGTTGACACACTCGATTTGATGGTTGGCCTGGTGATCCATTCCGCGGGTATTCAGGACAGAGACGGTGCGCTGGGTATCTTGAAAACCATTCTCAAACGTTGGCCGTGGTTGCGACATATCTTTGCTGAAGGTGGCTACGCAGGACCAAAGCTCAAAGGCAGGCTGGAAAAGGTTGGTAAGTTTACACTGGAAATCGTCAAGCGGTCCGATCACGCTGAAGGTTTCGAATTACTCCCACGCCGATGGGGTGTCGAGCGCACATTTGCATGGCTGGGACGGTGTCGCAGACTGGCCAAAGACTTCGAGAAAACCATCTCTTCCTCCGAAGCGTGGATCTACATCGCAAGTATCCGATTCCTCACGAGAAGGATCGCAAGAGCCTGATATCGTTACGTTCATTATGATTCAGGCTCTAAGAAATCCGTTTAAAGTTTGAAGGTAATTTTCTTGAGAAAGAAACGATCCGGCAAATTTAAACTAACCAGCCGAGCGCTGCGTTCTGCGACTTAACAAGTTTATCCCCTTGATACTTGCGAGGCAGAGAAGTATAAATTATGCTGAAATTTAAGTTTCTGTGCGGTTATGATACTGCAGACGTCCATTTGAGTTGTTCGTTGTTATAGATCGGGAATCGTCGTTTAGTGAATTTTTGAGCTTCTTCTATAATTTCAATGAAGTGCTGGTAGAGCCAATCGTGTCGTACAGTTCGGTTATAGCGTTCGACATATGCATTTCTAGTGCGGCTTTCATGTTTTCATTACCTATCCTTATGGAATACGGTTTGCTGCGCCATTCAACGATCTGGTTCAGACAACGAATGGCGCACTCTGTCGGTAGTGAAAAATCTATTTCGATGGCGAGACCCTCTCGATCGAAGTCATCCAAAACATTCTGCAGCTGGAATTGCCTGCCATCATCAAAACGATCTGCAACAAACCCATCGACCAGACCATATTGGAATGGCCAGGTATTGACGGTGCATTAGGCATGTTCTGCTCTTCAAAAGCTCTGTCTGCATCCTCATCTTCCAAAGCCTTCATCTGGCGGAGCATGGGGGCATCCCTGACGCTACATTTGCGCACCACTTGTTAAACGAAGGATTGCTCATTCCTATTCGCCACATAATTCCGGTACTGGAACACCACCTTCTGACTGACGCAGGATCGCAAGAATTTGAGGTTTACCAGATTGTTTGACTTCATCGAAATTTCTTCGATCATACTGCCGAGAATATTCAATTATTGAAGCCGATAGTTGCAGACGGGATTACCCTGTGACGGTGGTCGATTGGTGTCAGTTGGAACGTGACGGTTAATAAGCTTATTTGGCTGCGGATCTAGTCGCCCCAGCCATTTCTCCAGAATCTTTTGCCAGCATTACATATTATCGTTGCCTGTTTTAGGTGTTGCAAAATTGCTTCTGCTACACCTTCAAAATTTCAACTCCTGTTAGCAACGCCCCGAAATCGTTGAAACAATTTGTAAATAATATATTGAGCGATTCACTCAACTTTTAGCCAGCAAGTCCCAATAGGCAAGCCAGCGAACATGCAACGCCTATTTCGGGGATACTATGCTGGGGACTCTATCTTTCCAAAACATGATCAACCATCGTTGGTTGAAAGCTCTTGCCGCCTCTGTTGCGCTGTTGGCTGTGATGCCGGCTCACGCACAGACTTCGCCTGAAAAGAATGCCGTAAAGCAGAGCCAGAACACCGAGGGCGAAAGCGCTGAAGTGATACGGCTGCAGACAATCACACTTTCAGCGGAACGCGCGGCCAAAAACCTGCTTGATGTTCCAATGTCCATCAGCGTGATTGATCGTGACACGCTCGACCGCCATCAGGTGCGTGATATTCAGGATATGGTGCGCTATGAGCCGGGCGTAAGTGTTGATCGTCAGACATCGCTCACTAATCCTTTTGGACAGCTCAACAGTTTCAATATTCGCGGTGTCGGCGGCAATCGTGTGCAAATTCTGGTCGATGGTGCGCGTGTTCAGGAGCGTACCACCGATGGTAGCCGTGATTTTGTCGATCCGTTTAATATGAAATCGGTTGAGATCACGCGCGGACCGAACTCGGTTCTATGGGGTGCAGATGCGTTGGGCGGCGTCGTGTTTTTCAGGACGCTTGATGCCGACGATCTTCTGGATGGTACCAAGCCATGGGCTGTCGAAACCAAGTTCAGCTATGACAGCTTCGACAAATCGTTCCGCAAACAGATCACCGGTGCGGCCGAAGCCGGAGACTTTAAGGTTCTCGGCAGTTTCGGACATATGAGCTCGTCCGAGCCCGATATGCGTAAGGCACGGGCCGATGGCGGGAGCTGGGGTTGTCCGCGTGAGTCTATCTGGCCTTGCAACAAAGCATTTCCGATGGATACCGACGCTTATAACGGCTTGATGAAACTGCAGTGGAATCCGTCTGCCGATCATGAATTCAAGCTGACGGGCGAGTGGTTTGAGCGGAATACCGATGTCGATCAGAAGTATGATTCCGGTGCTGCCAATCCGCTTTATGCAAGCATGCCCGCTTATTACAGTTTCTATTATCAAAACGAGAGCTGGGATCGTTCGCTGAAAATGCAGCGCGCTCGCTTTGCTTTGGATCATCGCTGGACCGTCGGCGCGTCCTGGCTGGATGAGGTGAAGTGGAACATTTCCTATTCACCGCAGAAGCGCGATACGACCAGCACTCAGATCCGCAATTACTCGCTTCTGGCAACGCCGCGACGTGAAAAGCGCATTCAGATCCGCAATTATAGCGAGGATTTTCTACAGGCTGACGTTCAGCTGACATCGTCATTTGATCTTGGTCAGACCAGCCATAAAGTCATCTATGGTTTTGCGGGCGACATCACCAAAAGCAATTATGATGGTGATAATATCACCACCAATCTCAACACGGGTGTAACGACGGTTACGCCGCGGCAGGGTTTCAATTTCCCCAAAGTCGATACAATTCGTGCGGACTTTTATGTTCAGGACGAAATCAAGCTGCTGGATGAACGTTTGACGCTGACACCTGGCTTGCGTCTAGCGACCTATTCCCTCGATCCGACCAAGGATGATGGCTATGTTTCGCTTGATGGGTTTGAGCCGGAAAAGATGGATGAAACCCGTCTGATCAAGCGTCTCGGTGCGATTTATAAGCTCGACGATACCTATTCGGTATTCGCCTCCTATGGCGAGGGCTTCAAAATGCCAACGGCTCAGCAGCTCTTTGTTTCGTCCACCTCTATCGGTGCAACGAGCATGGTTGAGGTCATTCCAAACCCGAACCTGAAGCCGGAATTTGTGCGTAGCTATGAAGCTGGTCTGCGTGGCGAATTTAATCGAGGCTATTTCAGCGCGTCCACATTCTATTCGGACTACAAGGACTTTATCCGTGGCTTGCAGCGCGTTCCGGGGGAAGCAGATAAATACACCTCCGACAACGTGGAAAGCGTGAAGGTCTGGGGTATCGAGTTCGGGGGCGAATACGAGGTTTACAACAACGTTTTCGCCAATGCGGCGCTTTCTTATATGCGTGGCGATCAGCGCGTGGACGCCGGATCTGAGAAGACGCCGTTTGATGGTGCGTCGCCACTCACAACCGTTCTAGGCCTGCGTTACATCATTCCAGACTGGAACCTTGAAACCGAGTTTGTTGGAACTTTTGCATCTGGTGTGAAGCGCCGTGCCGACGAAGATGCCTTCAAACCGTCGAGCTACACGGTGTTTGATGCCTATGCGAAATGGTCGCCAACCAAACATATTGATGTGAATTTCGGTGTCGAGAACATCTTCGACAAGCGCTATTTCCCAAATACGCTGACAGGTTATGCCAATTCGCCAGAGACGTCCTCGGTTGCCAATGTCAATCCGCTTGAGATGCAGGTTGCGCCAGGCCGCACCTTCAAGGTTGGCGCCACGATGCGTTTCTGATCGCCATTGATGATCAACATGCCGGGGCAGGTTTAAAGCTGCTCCGGCTTTCTCATGTCATTATCGGTTGATTATGTTCACTGTGCTTAAACAATTTTGGCAGCTGCTCAAATATTGCAATTCCGGCGAGGGGAAAGTCCTCGGCTGGCTGCTTCTGGCTTTGATATTCGCACTGGAGCTGGTTGGTATCTATACAGGTCTGTGGCTCATCAAATGGACTGCAGATTTTTATAACGCTCTTGAGCAACGCAATGTTTCGGATGCCGTCAATCAAATCGGGGTTTTCTGGCTCATCGTCCTGACTAATACGTGTCTCGGCCTTAGTGGCGAATATCTTCAGGGCACATTGAAAATCCGCTGGCGTGAGAAGCTTACGGAGACAGTTATTTCTGCTTGGATGGTGAATAAAGCTTATTGGCATCTGGCGATCCGCAAAGATGGACAGAAGCCTGATAATCCGGATCAGCGTATTGCCGAGGATTGCGAGCTGTTTGTTAAGCACATATTGACGGAAGGTATGGGGCTTATCACCACAATAATAGCCCTGTTTTCTTATGTTGCCGTGCTGTGGGGACTCTCAACTTATGTGCTGAGCTTTAGTCTCTTCGGCATTGATATAGCCATTCCACGTTACATGCTCTGGGCAGCCTTTCTCTATGTTTTCATTTCATCATTTGTGACTCACTTCTGTGGGCGTCGTCTGAAAGCAACCTTCGTTCAGCAACAGAAGAAAGAAGCAGACTTTCGCTTTGCTATGGCGCATGTGCGGCAACATGCTGGTGACATCGCTATCATGAATGGCGAAGGCCGTGAGAAGCAGATCCTGGCAGATAAATTTTCTGCTGTCCGTGAGAACTGGTACCGATTGGTCTTCCGTCAGGTGCAGCTTGGCGTGTTCACATTCCCCTATCGCCACAGCATTTTCCGAATTCCAACCTTCCTTGGTTTACCGGCATATTTTGCGGGCACAGTAACATTTGGCGGACTGATGCAGCTCGGGCAAGCCTTCTCGCATGTTTCTACCAACCTGTCGTGGTTCATATTCAAGTATAAAACATTGGCTGAACTCGTATCGGCAGTCTCCCGCCTGTCTGGATTCTTAAATGCGATTCAAACTGTTGGTAGTGAAGGACAATTATCGGTTGCAAGGTCTTCACATTCATCGCTCCAGTTGCGTGATGTCGCGCTGAAGACACCAGAGGGGCAGGATCTGTTGAAAATTTCGGATCTCGATATCGAACCGGGTAAAACTGTCTGGTTGCGAGGTCGTTCGGGGTTGGGAAAAACGACATTGCTTCGGCTTATTGCCGGCGCGTGGAATTTTGCGAGCGGCACGCTCCACCGCCCTGACGCGACAATGCTGGTGCTTTCACAAAAGCCCTATATGCCGAATGCACCTCTCCACGATGCGGTAGCCTATCCGCTTTTTGCGGAAAAGTTTGATCAGGCCGAAATTGCGACGGCCCTGGAAAAGGTCGGCTTGCCGAAACTGTCTCTTCCCGCAGCATCGACGCAGCAAATTGCGCCGGGAACGCTATCTGGCGGCGAGATGCAAAGGCTTGCCCTTGCTCGCGCCTTGTTAATGAAGCCAGACTGGCTCTTTCTCGATGAGGCGACGAGTGCGCTGGATAAGCCTTCTGAAACCGAGTTGCTCGATCTCCTGCGACGTGAGCTTCCCAATTCGACCATTGTTATTCTGGCTCACCGGGAGCCGGGCAATCTTTCAATCGACAGCGTGATCGATCTTGAAGCGTTTGGCGCGGCCCAAACGCGCAAGCAAGCACCTGTCCCACAAACTGCATGAGGAAATTATGAGCGAACAACCGATCCGCGTGAAACTTTTGGCCGATGCGGCTGATATTCTGAAGACGCTGCCCTCAATGGGCAAGCTTATGATCAACTCCAAAAGTGGCGGCGCGACACATGAGCGTATCGGTGTCGTGGAGCAGGTTGAGGTTCGTGACGGCTGGATTTATTTCTCAGGTAGCGAGCATCATTCGCGCATCGATCTTTCGGCAATTGCCTCGCTGATTGCAGATCGTAGCAGTGTAATGCAGGAGAAGGTCTATCCCCGTATCGATCTTCTTGCTGAAGATGAGAGTGTGGTCGGCAGCGTGATCGGCTTTGATGGTGCGGAACCGTTCGATCAGGCTCTGAACGGCGTTGCGTTCTCGGCTCTTCCACCCAAAGACAAAGATCGCGGTACCGGCGAAGCGCTGGAAGTCGGTGATGATGAACCCGGTTTGAAGCCTTTTGCGGCAGCTCAGCGCAATAAGGCGGAGGTGCGCATTGCGCTCGACTTGCCAGCCTTCAAGCAGGAATGGTCGGGCGAAATGCCGGACGTGCGTCCGTCCCGCGGCTTTATCAATGTGATGAAACCGGACTTTTATCTGCATCTCAAAGCGGGCCACGTTGCTTCGTGGCATGAGGTAGAAGAAGGGGATGAGTATCGCTTCTACGCTCTCAATGAGGCGGGTCAGCAAACGGGTCTCGTCGTGTCGGGGAAAAAGGATGCGTTTCGATGAGCTTAGAGCCTTTATCGGTACAAGCTGGGCAATGGATTGATTCAAAATCGCCAGAAGTTCGCACGCATCGGTCAGTCATGCATGAAATGGCCAAGAAGCGCGTTGTGCTTCTCGGCGAACAGCATGATCGGCACGATATTCATCGCTGGCAGGTGAATGTTTCTGCGTCTCTTCTTGCCCTTCGCGATGAGCTTGCCGTCGGCTTTGAGATGTTTCCGAGAAGAATTCAGCCAGTGCTTGATGAATGGGTGGCAGGCAAGCTCGAGGCCGAGCAGTTTCTGGAGAAAGCCGAATGGAGCAAGGTCTGGGGCTTTGATGCAGATCTTTATTGGCCGCTTTTCCACTTCTGCCGTGAGTTTAACGTCAAGATGCTGGCGCTTAATTGTCGCCGCGATCTCGTGACCCGTGTAGGCAAAGAAGGCTGGGAAGCGATTGCGGAAGAAGATCGTGATGGCCTGACCCCGGCACGTCCGGCGAGCCTTGCGCATCGCAAACATCTTTTGCGTCTGACCAATGGCGGGCCGCCAATCATGCAGGGAAAACCTGCCGACGCACCTGAGTTTGACCGCTTTGTTCGTGCACAGCAAACCTGGGATCGGGCCTTTGCCTGCAACATCGCGACATATCTCGAAGAAAAGCCCGAAGCGCTTGTCGTCGGCATCATTGGGCGTGGGCATATGGAATATGGCTTCGGCACACCAGATCAGCTTGATGATCTGGGTATCGGAGAAGTTGGCGTTCTCTTGACCGAATATGTTGGTGAGACGTTTGAAAAGGTAAGCCAATCCGATATTGCTGACGCGGTTTTCGGATTGCAGGGATAGTTATAACGTCTTTCCCGGTCACGCGGCTGATAAGAATGATCGGTGCTTTCAAGGGTAAAAGATCTAACATTGAGGATCATGAAAATGAAAAATCAAACGAGTTTGCGGCTGTTCATGATGCTTGGTTCTTTGCTGACCGCGACGTCCTACAGTTTGCCATCCGTTGCACAGACAGGGCCTCGTGTTACGGCACCAGCCGCACCATCTGAGGCGGAAGCGCCTCAGATTACCAATCAGGCTGAATGGCAAAGCGCTGTCGTCCGCATCCTCCGACGTTATGGGGTTCTTCTGTCGCGCGAACTGCGCCCTCTTGAGCTGGATGGTGTTTTCAAACCGAAGATCAGCTTTTATCTGGCGCCGGATGGAACCGTCTCTGATGTCGAGCTCGTGGAAAGTTCAGGCGACGATCTCGTCGATGCTGCAGCATTGAAAGTTCCGACCGCTGGTGCAGCTTTTCCACCTTTCACGCCAGATATGCCAAGCGACAAGCCCAAGAAGCTCATTGCTCCATTTGAAGTGCATCTGAGCAAGCCGGAACCCGAAGAGCCTAAAACCAGTGATCCGGCCAAGCCGCAATAAGCGTCAAGCCACCTTTAATTCTCCGATTGGCAGACCGGTGTCGGTCATTTTGTTATCGACACCATTTTCATCGAGAAACTGCTTCATTTCGGCGTAGGTCTCAAACCAGGCGCGGTTGTATTTGTCGAATAATGACTGGTCCCAGTAATCTTCCAAACGGAATTGCTTGTCACTGAAAACATCATAGCTTGGGATTTTATAGGTTTCGGCAAATTCCGCTGTTCGGCTGTCATAAGTGAAATAGATCGATGGAATGCCGTTAGCGAGCGCCATCAGATTTCCGTGCAGGCGATAGCCCAGAACCAATTGCTGCTTGCGCACCAATTCCTCGTAGTCGGCAACAACATCCGAATAGAACATGCGATGCCGATAAAGATTTTCGATTGTGTCATCGAAATACCAGTCAGCGGTCCAGCGATGCGCCTTGAGGGCGGCGATAGCCTCTTCTTTTTGTTCAGCCGTGCCGAACACCATCTTTTTTTCTTCAATCTCGCCCTGTGCCATGAGCGTTATGTCAAAGCGTGCGGCCATTGTGCGGATCAGATCGCGATGCCGGGTCAGATATTGCTCAATATCCTGCGCGTAAGCCGGTGAAACCTCGCGCCGCACGGTAACACCAACCTGGCTCACTTCCTCAAGCGGCGGCAGTTTGATGCGCAGATGCTGATTGTTACGGCGAAACGCCGTCGGGCAACCGATGATACGGACATTCTGAATTCCGATATCGTTGAGAACCTGAGCCGTATAAGCCCCACGCACGCCAACAGAGACGGTTGAATCGGCGATCATGCGCAGCACCGCCTTTGTTTCCTCTGACAGCTGAATTTCACCGCGCACCGGTGCTTGTGCGCCAACACCAAAAGCGATGACGGGCAGCTTTAGTCGCTGCAAAACAGGGATCGTATCGCGCCAGTTCATATCCTTGTTTATGTAGTTCGAGCCACGCAGGATCACATAATCATATTCTTCCCGCAGCTGATCGATTTTCTCCGGTGAGAAATTGGTGATCGGCAGCTCGGAAGCTTTCTCGTAATTCATCAGCTTCAGCGAAGATTCAAAAACAAAGGCGTCGCCGATATTGTGATAGTGATTGATGCTGCCCTGCACGTCGGTATGACGATACCAGCGGACATTGTCGTGATCGTACACTTCTCCTGCGGGGATCATGACGAGGGCGCGTGCCATAGGCTATTCCTTCTTTTGTAACAGATACAGGCGAGCCAGGCTCAGCTGGCCTGTGAAAGTACGGTTGTATCCACGGTAGGCTTTAGCCTGCGCGGATGGGCTTCCCGCAACTGGTGATAAAGATCGAGGTGCTCTCTTGCACAATCGACATAATGAACAGGCTTGCGAATGGATTGATGAAGACGGTTCCAGATATTCGGATCGCTCAGCACTTCAGTAAAACGATCAGCCAGATCTTCGGCGCTTCGCACGCGAAAATGCAGGCCGTCCTCGCCATCACGAATTTTTTCGGCCATGCCGCCAATGTTCGAGCAAATGACAGGGCGGCGATGATGCAATGCTTCCTGAATGACGATCGGTGAATTTTCCCACCAGATCGAAGGCATCACAACCCAGTCCACCGACTGCATAAGCCGCGGCATTTCAGCATTCTGATAGGCGCCGTAAAAGCGGACACGCGGTCCTGCTTCTTCAATGAGCTTCTGCATTCGTGCCTGAAATGCCGGCGGTTGCTTTTCGAGATTACCGCCAAAGATCATCAGGCGGGAATCCTCGCCCCATACCTGTTCGGGAACGCGTGACACCGCATCGACAAGCACGTCAATGCCTTTGAATGGATTAATCTGCCCGAAAAAGGCAAAGCGACTGCGCCGTGGGTCCGGTCCGGTAAGCTCGCGCGGCGGCGTTGTCTGTGTGATCGCGATCCCATTTTCGATCACTGCCATTTTCGCAGCATTTATACCCCATTCGCGATAGCGGTTTGCCAGAAACTCGCTGGGCGACACGAAAGCGTCTGCCAGTTCCAGCATCCCGCGCACGAACCGTTCGCGCTTTAAAAAGCGGGCAGGCGGTATCTGCGGGAAGCAGGCGTGACAATCAATTGGCGAGGCTTCATTGCAGAGCTTCGAGGTGCCAGCTTTTACCATCTGCCCGTCATTGTTGCAGATCGATAGGAACTCGTGAAACGTCACCAGAATGATGCGATCCGGTAATGTCTCGCGAATGGCATAAAGCGTTTCGAGGCCGAGGCCGAGTACGTGGTGAAAGTGAATGATATCCGGGTCGAAATCGCGCACAAACCGCAGCAGATCGCGGCGGATTTCGTCGGTGTTTTTGTTTGAAAGATAGAAGTGATCATACTCGTCAGCATGAAAGAGAATTTCATCGCTTGCGCGACGCATACTCATCAGCGCAGTCGTCCCATGCCGCGGGATGGGGTGTGCCGCGCGTGCCAGATAGACTGACTGCACGCCGGGAATGGAGTTTAATCCCTTGTGCAGATTATAGGATGCAATTTCACCGCCGCCGAGTGAGATCGACGGATGGGCGTGGGAAATGACCAGAACGCGGAGCTTCTCGCTCATACGGGTTCCTCCATTTGTACTTTGCGCTTGCCAGCGAGAATGGCCGACCACCGGGCGTCGAAAACCTGGCGGTCGATCCGTTCAATTAAAGCAATCGTTGAAGCCTTGTCGGTGACAGAAGTATCATCCGCACCAAGCATCTGTGCTGATGGCAGCCAATAGGAACGCAGGCCCGATTGTTTGAGCTTCAGTCCAAGGTCCAGGCCCTTTTCATGGGTGCCGAGATAGCCTCGTGTGAAGCCACCGGCAGAAAACAATGCTTCGCGCGGCATGATGCAGCATTCAAAGGTTGCCGTTGCCACTTCGGTCAGCGACATGCCGGATATGGCGTCGATCGGATAGCCCGCATAACGACTGATGAGGGCGCGATCCGATTGTGGTCCTGCAACCCACGTCCCTGCCCAGCGGATTGAATCATCTTCATAGGCAAGGGTTGGAGAGAGCACACAGTCTTTATGGGTTTCATATGCACTGACCAGCTTGTTGAGCCAGCCAGCCTTTCGCGGCAGCAGGGAGCCTGCCAGAAATACAACCTGATCGGTGGTGACGGTGCGTGCGCCGACTTCCAGCGCGTCATAAAGATCTTCCGAGCCATTGGCCGAAACAAGTCGAATGCGCAGACGATAGAAATCAGCCAGCCGTCTGATCTGAACACCGACGCGGTCTATGATTTCAGTTGCTGCTGCGATCACAATCGGTGCTATTCGCGTTTCAGGATCAAGGGCAAGCAGCGCGAGCAATGGCTCGATCTCTTCGACGCGCTCGTCAATCCCGATGATGATTGCTGGCCCCATTGCATCTTCAAATGGTCCCAGATCAACCACACCAAATACTTCAGGTGCCGGGCGGGTAACGCCACGCAGCAGCGGCACCAGCTGCTGATCGACGATGTGGCGCAATGCCCAGGCGTTGGGGTCCGTTGCGCGAAGCTGCCGCACGATTGCATCGCGCGAGGTCACACGCGTAGGCGTCAGCGGAAAGAAGGCTCGCCGCCCGTCGCTGATGGATAATTCTAGGTAGAAGGGTGAGGTACTGTCACCATCAAGTTCCGCAGCAAATGCCACAAAGCCATGAGCATGTCTGCTTGGATCAAGGCCAGCATTGAACGGGGGTTGATTGTCAAATTCACGCGTCACATCCGGGCGATCAATGCGCGTCCATGTTGTGTCGATCTGGATTTCTCCACGATGACGACGCAGTTTTACACCCTCGACGTGGCTGTCGGGATCGAGCAGCCAGCCTGCAACAAGAAGTCCACTGCCTTCAACGCGGAAAACATTGTCGATGCCGATCCGGACCGGAAACGGAAGGGCCGAAACAGTATCGGTGCCGTCAAAGCGATTGGCTGCCGAACGCAGCCTTAACAAAATATCGGTTGAGCTTCTAACGCGCGGCAGGATCGCGCGGATATGGGCCGGCGTCTCGCGGGAGCCAGACAAAAGCCTGCGATCATAGACTTCTGTAAACCGCCAGCCGCGCCTGCCGCGAAACAGAATTCGCTCAATATCATTGGCTTCAACCGGCTCATTGGAAAGCAGCAGCCCGGCAAAACCGGATGCTTGTTCGTTGAGATCAGGGCGGGCGAAAACACTGATCGCACATTCGGCGAGCGACGAATTTTTGCCGCTGATAAGCAGTCGCGTGACACTGGGTGTCAAATCCTGCGCCCAGCCCTGAACGAAAATCTCGCCTTCGTCGCTGGCGCCGATCAATTCGATACAGCCATCCGAACGCGCTCCAGCTTGTAAGAGAACGGTGATCGCTGAAAGCTTCTTCCTGCTGATTGGCCCTGAAATCAGGCCTTCCACGAGCTCGTCAATGACGCCGGGCAGAGTTGAACCCGACAGATCGGCAATCATTGCAACAAAATCCGCAATGGAGGCGGATCGTGAGGCAAAGTTATAGCGCCCCACCTTGGCCCGGTGCTGGAACATGATTGTTTTAAGCACGCCACGACGCAGCACATTGGTCGGAACAATTGCCACAAAACCGTGCGTTCCGGCAGGCGAAGGTTCTTTTAGTGGCCAGGTAATGAGGTTTGTTTTCACACTCATTGCAGGGTCGCCATTCAGAAAGGCCGTAACCTGATCATTGGTCGCACTGCCAATACCCAGCACTAAAACCAGCGTGTCCTCAATCACGCTGCCGACCACCATTTCACCCTCCATCATCATGGGTGGGCGATCAGGTGTTCGGGGCTGTTTTGGAGCCGAATTTGGACGTTCGTCTTGCACCATACGGCTTGTCCTTACGGCATGACTGCAAGCGTCAGAAGCGCGCCTGCGACAAAGCCGGTCAAAACGGCGGCCAGTACGAAAAGTACCTTGATGTCACCGCTGCTTCTCTTGCGCACGTCTTCCATGCGTTGTTCAAGTCCCGCCACCACACCATCCATCCGCATGATATGAACATCAAGTTCGGTCATGCGCTGGTGAAGATCGGTGCGCAGTGCATCAACCGAACCGGCTATATCGAGAAGCTCTGCTGGTGCTGCATTGCCGGAACTGTCGATGGTGGGCGCTGCGCGCTGCAATGAACGCTGGTTGACCTGCAATTGCCGCTGTGCAGCCATCAACATATCGAGTTTATCGAGAATGCGGGTCATCGGTGCTGCGATGAGCGCTTCAGCTGCCTGCTCATCAGGTTTTGGAACGCGCAGCTTTTGCTCATTGCCTGCGGCATTGGCTGCCACGACCACCAGATCGCCAGCGCGGGCTGCAGCAAATTGCGGCAGCATCACTTCGAAAGCGTGCAGCCCATCGCCAATGCCATTGCGCTTGAGGTCTGGTCGCTCTTTGTCGGCAGGTGCTTCGGCAATGGGCTTGTCGTCCAACAGAACGCGAATGATGAGCCGCTCAGTCGGATAGGACGGATCAAATGCCCAGCCGTAAAGGCGTCCTTCTTCAATAGCGTCAACGCGTCCTTTCATGGCTTCAGTCCTTTGAGCTGTCGGCGAAGCGCTCTGTGCTTCAACCGGCTTTTGTGCCCCTTCGGATGGAATTTTGGTCGCGATGTTCATGATCTACCTCTCATGCTGCCTCGACACGGGCCGCGCGCAAGGATCCAATCAGATCGAGATAGCGTGCTGCGGTGGTGTCGATGGTGTCCGGGTGCCGCGCGTTTTCACTAAGCGACTGGCGCAGGTCCGGGTTTTCCGCCATGCGTCGCATTGCTTGGGCGAGCGCCAGCGGATCATTGGGCGGAACGGTGAGACCATTGATGCCATCAGTGATCATCTCGGCCATTCCACCAATATTGCTGCATATGACGGGACGGTTCTGTCCCTGTGCTTCCTGAATGACGAGCGGTGCGTTTTCCCACCAGATCGAAGGCATGATGGCGCAATCCACGGATTGGATGAGTTGCGCGATATCCTCGCGGCGGTAAGCACCACGCCGCTGCACAACAGGAGATGTCTGGGCAAAAAGCTCATCGATTTCGCTGACAAAGCTCTCGCTCTGAAAGGGAGCTGCTCCATGAACACGGAGCTCGAAATCAAATCCCTCGGCAATGAGCAGCTTTGCGGCCTCAAGCAGAACCGTTGCACCCTTCCACGGGTTGAGATTGCCAAAATAGCCAAAGGTCGGCTTGGCCCGCTCATGCGAAACAGCCGTTGATCTTGGACGTTCCGGCTGACCATTGGGGATGACCTGAATGCGATCATCGGCAAGGCCCCATTCTACATAGCGCTGTTTAAGAAACGCACTTGGTGAAACAAAGGCATCGACAGTGCTCAGCAGCGATTTGATGTGCCGCTCACGAAGCACAAATTTATCCAGCGCAATATCTTTGAAGCAGGCGTGGCAGCGATCTGGACTTGCTCCATGACAAAGTTCTTTGCCGGTGGTGCGAACCATCAGCCCGTCATGATGACAGATAGGGTAATAATCGTGCAGCGTCAGGACAATCCGGCAATTAGGCAGTGTGCGGCGCACGATATGGGGGAATTCTGCGCCCAAAAGTAGCAGATGATGCAGGTGCACAATGTCGGGCCTGAAGTCACGCAGCAGTTCAACAATATCCGGCACAATGCCGTATAGGTCGATCTGGCTCATATAGAAGCGATCAAAGTGCCCGGACCACAGCAGAATTTCATCGCCGCCATTGCCGATGCTCTGAAAGCTCGTGCCCGGACGCGCTTCGCGATGCACCTTGTTGGTTGCACCTAGAAACATCGCTTCACATCCTGCCCGCTGATAGGCGCGGAACAGATCATGGGCGAAAATTTCCGTTCCGCCGGGGTGCAGCGAAGGATGATTGTGGGCTGCGATGAGAACGCGCGGGGCCATCAGGCGGCACCTCCGCGCGAGGCAATGAAGATATCCTGATAGTGATCGGCTTCGATGCCGCGCCAATGTCCAAAGGATTTTGTTTGTAGCTCCAGCTTGGCACCTGCAAGCGCACGATCCAGAAAGCCGTTTTCAAAGCCGACCGCCGCAAGGGGCGGAAGTTCCGGCACAAACCAGCAAGGGCCGGTTCCGTGACGCTCAAAGGAGAGGCGCTTGTCGCGCTTGCCGTGCCTGTCGCGAGCGGCAATGTCGTCTACGACAAAGGCAGTCATGAACAGCTTGCCACCAGGCGCTAGGACGCGCGAAATCTGTTCCAGATAGGATTTTACCTCGTCAGGCGGTAAATGCGTGACCACTGAGGTCATGATGACGAAGTCGAAGCTCCTATCCGCAAAAGGCAATGTGAGGGTCAGACCGCTCACGCTTCCTTTTGGATTATAAAGATCATGGGCAATGTCGAGATGACGGAACTCGAAATTGGGATAGCGCGCAGTGATGTTCTGGCGACACCAGTTAACGCCACCGACCACAGGATCAATACCGGCATAGCGTGCCTTCGCCGTGTCGAGATACTGGGTCAGTGGTACGGCCATGCGGCCAATCCCCGAACCGATATCCAACACGCGTGAATCAGGCCTCAGCCCGCCCTTGCGGATGAAATGACCAAGGAACTCGGCACCCACGGCGCGATAATCGCCGTCTCCGACGAACACGCTGTTCGGGTCGGGTGAGGGCAGAAACCGGTTCTTCAAAACAGATTGTATCAGCCAGTCAATCTGTTCTTCGGGTATTGCTGGTTTGGCTTCAGGTTCTGGCTGTTTCAGCATTACCACTTCCGTCAAGCGGCGCTCCTTTCAGATTTGGCCACGATCACATTTGAGGGCATTGAGAGCTGCATCTCGTCGTGTTGCGGGGCCATCAATTCACTGATTTCTTCGTTCCAGCGCTGTGTGTGCAGCCAGGAATTATATTGGCTGGCAAGGCCGCGCATATAATCCGCGCTGCGGCGGATTGAGCGGCGCTCGAAATGGTAGAGGGCAACACTCGGCTCGTAGTAAATCTGGAAACCGAGCTGGCGAATTTTCAGGCACAGGTCGCTGTCTTCGTAATCGCCGATGACGTAATCTTCACTGTAACCGCCTACCAGATCAAAGATGTCCTTGCGGGTAATCAGGCACGCGCCGGTAACGCCCGGAACATCACGCCCACGGCGCGCAGGCGCATAATTGCCGGGCATACCCTTGTGGTAGTGATGATTGAGCCAGATGCCCTGTCGATCGCGGGCGAAATAAAGCCCGGCATGTTGCAGAGAGCCATCTTCAAACAAAAGGCGCGGACCGATTGCACCGAGCTTCGGCTCATCGAATAGCGGCTGGATCAGCTGCTGCAACCAACCATGTTCGGAAGGCACCACATCCGAATTGAGCATAACAATTGTTGTGCCTGTCGCGATGCTTGCGCCCGCATTGCAGGCGCGCGCATAGCCGCCATTGCGGTTCATGATTGCAAGCTTGAACGGCATATCATGAAGGATGTTGAGGCCGCCCAGCATATGCTCCGTGTCATCCTGAATTTCAGGTGAATCGAGCACGAAGATAAATTCAGCATTGGCCATCAGCCAGGGATCAGTTGCCATCGATGAGAACTGAAACCGCAGAAAATCGAGATTGCAGTAAAGCGGGATGACGATCGAGGCCAAAGGAGAAGCAGGCGTCTCACCAAACTCTTTGACTTCCGTGATGCGCACCGTTGCGCCGATCTTCTTTTCAACTTCTGTGAGTGCGGGCGCGAGAATCTGCTCAAAAACATGCGGTCGCGCCTGTTGTGGCGGGACGGAACGCAAGATTCGCATTCGCTGCGCGGATGGTTCAAAAGGTTGTGGCGCAGGCACCAGTGGTGCGGTGCTGCCCGAGGTAAGCCGCATCTGAAAACGCGGCTGCAGCAATGGGCCAAGGTTTTTTGCCGATGGCAACCACGCAACAAAGCCTGTCACGTCCCTTTGTGGAGCATCCTCACGCTTGGCAATTTTGCCTGCAAACTTATGGAAATAAGGCTTGAGCGACTGAGCACTGCCGCCTTCAGGCAAATATTCGATATCGGCTAGCATGGCCGAAGGATCATGCATCCAGCCACCGACGATCAGGCCCCCATCCAATGCCAGCGCCAGATCGATTTCGGCTGCCGGCTGAGAAGCAGATTGTGCAATTTGACGGACAGGCAGCGGCGAGCGCGTCTGTAAATCAATGGCAACGGCGGTCCCTGCCGCATTGATTTTGCCCAGCTGGCGAACCAGAAACTCCCGCAAAGCACCGTTACTCTGCCATTTGCTCCACCATTTGGTGAAGTCGTTCTGTTCTGCCGTTCGGGTTGCCATCTTGCGCACCGCGACACCCTTCTGCCCGCTTAGTACAAGCAGGAGCGATGAAGGCAGATCCTGCGGAGCTTCAACCAGAAGATGGCAGGCCTGCCAGGCATTGCGGCCCTGCTGACCAAGCACAAATCGCGGCGGGATGACCATGACGCTGCCCGGCGTTATGCCGTAAATGGCGGAGATTTCGCCGAGCATCGGATCAACTGCTGTTTCGAGAAGATGATGCCCGGAAACAGGTTCACCACAATGCTGTGCTTCCCGGGGTTCCGGCGTTAACGCGAAAGTCAGCTCGCGCACGAGGGATGCGAATGCCTGATTTCGCGTCAGCCGGAACGTGCTGCGCCAGGTTGTGAGGATATTGGTCAGCAGCTTGATATGGCCGGGCAAAGTGAGATCGCTGACGACATGATTGACGTCGAAAGCTGCAAGCTCATTGGCCGGATAAAGGATTGCTTGTGCTGTAGGTCCCAATGAACCCGCACTTAGCGATAATTCGATTGGTTCGGGTCCGGTCCGCATGGCCCAGAACATGCGCATCCCACCATTTTCCAGTGGAATGCCAACACTGAGCAGCGGGACGGGCTGGACAGGCGTTTCCAGCGTGCATTTGTTTGTGGAGCGAGCCGGGCCGGGAACATCCCAGATGACCACAGCCACGTCGGCGCATAGACGGCAAATGGAGAGGTTCTCGGTTTTGCTTTCAGTGTCCGCCGAATGGTCGAGGTTCAATGTGAGCGCCCTTTCATTCTTGTTGGAAATGCAGGGCCAGAAGCAGCGCTAACGAGGCTGGGTCGGGCCAAAAATCTAGATTGAAAAAAATTAAAGAAGGAACGTGCCCGGCGGGAGGATGCCGGGCACGCACTCAATCGTTTAATCAGTGGACAGTGAAATACTGGTCGGGATGAGCCTGTATATCTTCTGCACTGGTGTTCACGAGGGTAACGGTGTCGCCATTGCCGAGATCGACAACGACATTGCCACCAACCTGTGTGACACGGTCTGCGAGGTCATCCGCCGAATTGACATCAAGGCCATTGATGCCCTGCTGGATCTGAAGGATGTCTTCGCCTGGGTTGAAGTCAAGGATGACGTCGTTTCCGCCGCCGCCATTGAACAAGAAGACGTCGCTACCGGCACCGCCGATAAGGATGTCATCTCCAGCACCGCCATCGAGGATGTCGTTGCCGTCGCCGCCCAAGAGAATGTCATTCCCTTCGCCGCCGAAGAGAAGATCCGAGCCTGCACCGCCCTGAAGAACATCGTCTCCAGCGCCGCCAAACAGCACATCGTTCCCATCGCCGCCGCTTAGGACGTCGTTTCCTGCATCACCGAACAGAATGTCATTTCCGTTTCCGCCGAAAAGGAGGTCATCACCATTTCCGCCGAAGAGGATGTCATTCCCGTCATCGCCGAAGATGGTGTCATTGCCATCACCTCCGAATACGAGATCATCACCGCCATGAGCGCGGATGAAATCGTCAAAGCGGGAACCGAACAACACGTCGTCGTAGGCGCCGCCTTCTAAAGTGGCCATCTGCTTCTCCTTGTGTTCCTGTATGGGTTACAAAAAGGCCGGGAATAAACCGACCATCATGCTTGTAGTAGTTTGCGCCGCATCAATAAGGATTGCAACACTATTAATTGTTGCAATTTTGGCATCCGTAAGTAACAAATTATTACGAATAATTTATATTAAAGTTTTGTAAACACAATTATGATGTATATTTAATATCATTATAATTTCTATTTAGATTATATTTAAATCCAATTTACTTCAAAATTTGAACTGGATCGGTTCGGACAGAAAAATTAATATATTTCAATATGATGACGCCGCGCATGTCGGAACATGTGCGGCGCGGGTATTTTCAGCGTATTCAACCTATGGATGAGTTATATTATAGAATACTCTTTCGTTACGTTTCACGACTATCCGGCTGTTGTTGTGTTAAGCACGCAGCCGGATGCAGTTTAATCTTCGCGGAATGCGCGATTGAGACTGTCGGTAATCGGCGACACGAGATAGTCGATTGCGCGGCGGTCTTTGTGAACGATGATGATTTCTGCAGGCATACCGGGATAAAGTCGTGCAGTTGGATTGGCGACAATCGCCTCAGGCGTAATTTCAGCGCGGGCGACGAAATAAGCCGTATCTGTCTTTTCGTCGAGCGACTGGTCGGCGGCGATATAGGTCAGTCTGCCGTCGAGCGGCGGCATTGAGCGCTGGTTGTAAGCTGTCAGTTTGATCTGTGCGCTTGCCCCCACAGAAATACTATCGATGTCGCGTGGGCTGATCTTCATTTCCACCACCATGGGTTCGTTTTCCGGTACGATATCCATGATCGGTTCACCTGGAGCCACAACGCCGCCAGGCGTCCGCAGCCGGATATTGGCAACAATGCCCTGTTGTGGCGAATTGACCTCGACACGGCGCATGACATCCTTGGCTGCCACGATCCTTTCTTGCACATCGGACAATTCGACCTGACTTGATGTAATCTCGCCGGCGATTTCCGACTGAAGGTCGCTTTCAATCGCGCTCAGTGCAAATTCGGCACCGGCTTTTGCCTGTCCAGCCTTTGCCTTGTCGCCAGCATATTCACCGCGATCACCGGAAAGCTGGCTCAAACGTGTATCGATTTCAGTGAGTTTTGATTTCTGCGCGAAGCCTTTCTCAACAAGACTTGCGATAGCATTGCGCTGTTCAGTAATCAGTTCGATCTGGCGATCAGTCGCGGAAATCTGTGAAGTCGAAGCCTTTTCCTGCTCGGTATATTGCTCAATGGTTTTTTGCTGAATGTCGATTTTGCTCAGCTTCTGGGCGAGGCGCTTCTGAAAGAAGATGTTCTCTGCGCGAACGGCGTTTTCAGCATTCTCGCCACCTTCAGCAAATTTTTCCGGAAAGGTGATTTCCTTTGCACCAGACTGCTCGGCACGCAGGCGCGCAAGTTTTGCAATCAAACCGATGCGACGGCTTTCGAGAGATTGAAGTTCGGATCGCGCCTTTGTTGCATCGAGCCTGACTAACGGCTGACCAACTTTGACGACATCGCCTTCCTGCACCAGTAGCCGATCAAGAATGCCGCCTTCGAGATGGCTGATCGTTTTGCGTTTGGAATCAACAATAACCGTACCCAGTGCCACAGCCGCACTGCCAAGATTGGCGGAATAGGCCCAGGCAAAAAAGCCGCCAAAGGCAACGCCGATTGTTGCAAGCCCTGCGATAATCAGCCCGCGCAGCGGCGATTTCATATCTTCCTGTTCGATATCATGCGCCCATTCCGGCTTAACAGAGCCAAATCGGGTCAACGACTTGTTGTCGGATGATTCTGCACGCGGGGCGAGCAGGCTGGAAACACGACGCGGAATAACGGATTTGCCCATCATGCGCTTGCTGCTCCCATTTTAGGGCCAGTCGTGGCCGGGGTGAGTGTGGAGACCACATCGGTTCGTGGGCCGAATTGCGAAATCCGACCGTTTTCGAGCACCAGCAGCTTGTCTGCGACCTGCATGATAGACGGGCGATGTGCGATCATGATGACAATGGCACCGTCGTCGCGCGCGTGTTCGATGGCCCGCATCAGGGCGCGTTCGCCGACCGCATCAAGGTTCGAGTTCGGCTCGTCCAATACGATGATGCGCGGACGGTTATAGAGGCAGCGTGCCAATCCGATACGCTGGCGCTGACCGCCCGAAAGCGTCAGTCGTCCGTCACCCACAGGTGTATCATAACCAAGTGGCATACGCCCGATCATCTCGTGCACATCAGCAAGGCGTGCGGCTTCCAATACGCGCTGCGGATCACTGTCACCCATGCGGGCGATGTTGTCTTTGATCGTGCCATCGAGCAACGATACCGATTGCGGCAGATAGCCGGCGATTTCGCCAAAAGAGCCGCGTTCCCAGAGATAGACATTGTTGCCATCCAGGAAAACACCGCCGGACGTGGGCTTAACGATACCGATCAGCAAGCGTGCAAGCGTAGACTTGCCTGCAGCCGAAGGACCGACGACGCCAAGCACTTCGCCCGGTGAGATCGAAAACGAAATGCCTTTGATGATTGGCACATCGACGCCGGGTGCCGCGTAGATCAGCTTGTCGACAACCAGATCACCATTGGGTCGGGGGGTTGGCATTGTCTGACGTACAGCAAGGTTTTCGGAAAGCAGGGATTGAACGCGTTTCCAGCTTGCAATTGCGCTGACCCACTGGCGCCAGTTCTCAACAATCCGGTCAAATGGCATCAGCAGGCGACCGATGATGATGCTGGTAGCGATCATTGCGCCTGGCGTGATCTCCTGCTGCATCGCCAGAAGCGTACCGGCGCCAAGTGAGCCGATCTGCACGATGAAGCGTGCCGTTCGCGCAATGGATGACATAGCACGGGCTCGTGTTCCGCCCAGATCAAGCACTTCAAGCGCCTGCATCTGCATGGTGCGCCAGCGGCGCGCCAAAGCGGGCAACATGCCCATGGCTTCAATGGCTTCCGCATGACGCAGGCTGCTGCCGATTTTGGCGACAGCCTCGACATTGGCCTGATTGGCTTCCTGTATGAGATTGCGGGTCAAAAGATCGGTCAGCACG
Organism: Brucella sp.; assembly: GCF_032066345.1. Taxonomy (NCBI): domain Bacteria; kingdom Pseudomonadati; phylum Pseudomonadota; class Alphaproteobacteria; order Hyphomicrobiales; family Brucellaceae; genus Brucella; species Brucella sp. Next base: position 45,563 of record NZ_DAMBKZ010000008.1, on the reverse strand, counting down.
CCACAGGCAACCAGAATGATCACTGCGACCAGACCGATCAGGCCGAGCATTGGATGCAGCATGAACAGCACACCAAGGAAGATCGGCGACCAAGCCGCATCAAGCGGCGCATTGATGGCGGGTGAGGTTAGAAAGCTGCGCAGTTCAGTGAGATCGCGCAGCGTTTGGGTGGCTTTTGGCAGGCCTTGGTTGACCGATGCCTGCACGGCCGCAGTCAGCACTGCCAAGTTTAGCCGGCGAACGAGTGCGCTGCCCATAGCCTGAAACGAAAGTGCCCGAATGTATTCCAGAACACCGAATACGAGCATCGCACCCACGGCCAGAATCGTCAGCATGGTCAGTGTGTCCATGCTTCGGCTGTTCAGCACCCTATCATGAACCTGCAACATATAGAGGGGCACAGTGAGTTGTAGCAAATTGATACAGGCACTCAAAAGCACCGCATAAAGCAGGCCTGACAGGAAAACGCGCCGAGCCTTGAAAATAAGGCTTTTGGACGTAGTTACAGAATCGTCGGGCCTTTTTTTATCCGCTGGGCTCTTGCCAACTGGATTGTTTTCGCGAGTATCATTCATACGCGATCTGCCTTGTAATGGTCACAGGTGGCGGATATCCCTAAAAAGTGTGGTCTAGTTCTCAAGATCAGTAAAGTAATACTGCAGAGAATGTGACAGAAAAAAGTTTTTATGGCGGGGAAATGTGAAAGGAGCCAAATAAATATAACTGCAAATTTCTTCAAAATTTGAAGTAAAATTGAAAAATGGAGAGCTAAAGATGCAAAAACTTCTGCACGAGGGAGTGGAAGTCGAGACATCAGTCGATAGATTTACTTCCGTCGACTTTCCTGAAGTTACCGCCGAAAAACAGGAACGCAGACATCCGGTTCATACAGTTGTAATTACCCATTTCGAGCTGGCCCGGATGATAGAAAGAGTGAATCGTCGCTTTGTAAGCCTTCTGAAAACGGAGCTTACCAAGTTGGGCGTGGAAGACGTTGGCCCAGCACAGACCTTGGTTCTGATGGCTATTGGCGATGTCGAGCTCACTGTGGGTGAACTATTGGATCGCGGGCACTATGTCGGTTCCAACATTTCCTATTATCTTAAACAACTTACAGACGGCGGGTATGTCGATCGCGTTGCCTCTCAGAGGGATAAAAGATCGGCTCGTATTCGTCTGACTGACAAGGGTGAACGGCTGTGTACGAGCTTGCGAAATGCCAGCAGAACCTACAGCCATGTGCTTGCCCGCGACGACGACGATCTTCGAAATCTCGAGATCGCATACCAGACTCTGCACCGGCTTGAGCTCGTGTGGGGCAATGCCGCGCGTTATGGCATTTGATGCTGAATCGCGGTTTTTCGACCGATAACCGGACACTTTTTGTGACATGCGTATAGCTTTTGTGCACAGGCGCGGTTTCGGCCAGTTTGCTGCGTTAGCCGAGAATCTGGCTACCAGTGGACATGATGTCAGCCTGATTTGTGAGACAGTGGACCGTCGCCTCCCAGCGGTCCGCGTCATCCGCCACCGAGTAGAATCTGGTCCTCGCCCAAATGGGGCGATGGCCAGATATCTTGAAATACCCGATCATCATACGAGGATCGGGTATCGGGTGGCTGAAACCCTGGAATCCATGGCACGTCATGGCCAAGCGCCCGACATTGTGATCGGTCACATCGGTTGGGGCAGTATGATGTTCGTGAAAGACGTACTGCCCACCACACCCGCGCTGGGTTACTGCGAATTCTTCTATCGCGCGCATGGCGCGGATGTCGGCTTTGCACCTGATGACACACCGGATATGGAAACGCGAAAGCGGCTGCGCCTGCGAAATATGGCCCAGCTTGTTACGCTCGACGGTATTGATGGCGGTTTCAGCCCCACGCACTGGCAGAAGAGCCTTTACCCCAAATCTGCCCAGAAGCGGATTGCGGTCGTGCATGAGGGCGTGGATACGAAATTGTTTTATCCAGACCGGCACGCCTCAATAGAGCTGCCGGGTGGGCGCGTGCTCAAGGCAGGTGAATCCCGGGTGATTACATTTGTTGCGCGCGATCTCGAGCCCTACCGAGGTTTCCCTCAGGCACTGAAAGCGGCGCAAAAAGTTATCCGGCAAAATAACGACGCGATATTCGTATTTGTTGGTGGAGATGGAGTGAGCTACGGCACGCCGCCGCCGGGTGGTGGTTCGTGGCGCGAATATCTGCTTCGTGAAACCGAGTTGCCACCGGACCGGGTTGTTTTCCCTGGCACCATTTCCCATGCGCAGCTGCGCAAACTCTACCAGATATCCACTGCCCATATCTATCTCACCTATCCGTTTGTGTTGTCCTGGTCCGTCATTGAGGCCATGGCATGTGGTGCGCTCATCATAGGCTCTGATACGCCACCGGTGCGCGAGGTGATCCGGGCAGGGAAAAATGGCCTTCTCGTACCATTTTACGATACCGACATATTGGCGGAAACGATTCTGAACGTGCTTCGAGATCCCGATGCATGCCTGCCGATGCGTGCTGCTGCACGCAGAACAGTGGAAACGCGCTTTCGGTTGTCGGAATGTTTACAACAGCAAAAAACCTTGATCGAAGCAGTATTAGATGGCCGATGAGTGTTATGTGGCAACAATCGGGCATACAAGGCCAAATGATATAATATAAAATCCCGTATTTCTGCGTGTTTAAGCGCTATATTCAATATGTTTTCATATTGTTTCTAATTTTGAATTAAATAGCTTCCAAATATTCGTAATATTATCATATAGTCTTCGCTATATTATTGTTGACAATACATAATCAGTATTTTCTCATTGAGAGTAGAAGCCAAACCTCCCAAGTTGGCTCTTAGACAATGGATGATTATGTTGAGCACACCACTTCCAGCGATCTCGGCGCGGAAAACCCGCCGTTATGCCATTGCTTCAATGCGTGATCGTGAAGCGTTGGAATCGACTTCTCTCGGCGAACTGACAGCTTTCGTTGAAGGAGACGGCAAGCGTCTGCGTCTGGCGAATACATTTCCACTCGTTGCTGTTGCCGCTTCCGATGAGGGCGCAAAAGAACTCAATGGCGTCCTGCAGCAGCTTTACCGGATGCGCACCATTCCTGAAGTCCCCGTCGTGCGCGTTGATGAGGCGTCCCCTGAAACCATACCGCTTCTCGTATCGCAGCTGCTCGAAAACGGTCTCGACCGGCTTGTCGGCCATGTGAGCAAAGTGCATGCCGAACTTGCAATGCTGCGTCGTGAACGCGAAACGATGTTCGAAAACTATCGCGCTATCGAGGATGCCTTTCACGCCCGCAACTGGGATTCCTCTACAGAGATTTTCAGCCATGCGCCTTTGGTCGATCCAAAGGATGAAGGTTTTGCACGCTTGCTGCGTGAATCGGAAATAGAACAGCTCTTTCCAGTTTCAAGCTATGCCGTATCGGGCTTTGCTCTGCATTTCCGTGATATGCCTGCCAATCGCAACGGACAGCTGATCGTAACGCTCGATTATCTGGAGAATGGCGAAGGCATTGCCGAATGGCTCGTGCCTTATGCCACGCTTCATTCGGAATGGAATTTCTTCTCGCTGCCTAAGGCTTGCGATGGTAGCCACCGGACCCTGCGCCTGCGAATTTCCGCGACCGGCGGTGTGCCACCAGAACTCTCGTTGGGCAATGTGATTGCCAATGAACGCTATGCGGCTCGTGCCCGCATCCCGCATGGCGATCTCGATATGCGTCCGCTGGCACTTCGTATTTTTACGGGGCTTCCGGGCGTTCGGCCAGCATCATTGCCCAACGCAATTGTGCCGACATCGCTCATCAATGGCCGCAAGGTTGATGATTATCGCCTGCCGATTGAATTGCTGCGCAATGTCGCCAATGTTTCCGTTACCCCCCTGACGCCGGATTTCCCAACCGTGCGGTTTCTTGAACATGAGGATGCAATCGGCTGCCATCCACTTGAGGAAGGTATTACGGCCGCTGCCATCCGCCGGGTTGTTGCCCCCGGTACGGTCCGGATTTCAGCGCGTGCCGTGATCGACCACCCTGAGGGGCAGCCATGCGTGGCGGGTTTGCTGCTGGTCAATCTCGCTTCCGACGTGAAGGAAGAGATCGACGCGATCACCAATATGGACCGCCGGCGCGCCCAGGTCTTGTTCAGTGGCTGGTCGGAAGTGGCACCCAATCGTCCAATCGATATCAATTTCATGCTCGAAGAGCCGATTGATCGCACGATGGATCTGATCGTGCTCAGCAAGGCTGCAGGTGATTCAGTCGACTTTTCCTGGTTGAAGATTTTCAACTTCCGCCTGGTCAAGCACATCGAAGCCGCAAGCCCCGTTCAGGAATTAGCCAAAGAGGTTGCGAATGTACGATAGATCGAGAGATTTGATCGTCGTTGCCATGCCGCTTTATGGCCATGCGGCGCTTGCGCTGGAGGCGCTCGAAACCCTTCTTGCCTCGGAAACGGTTTTTCGTACCCAGATCGTCGTCTCCGTCGATGGGGATCCGCGTCGCGAAGTTTTCGACAGTCTGGCGCTTTATGCGGCAGCACATCCCAATATCCATGTCATTTTCGGAGAGAATGCCGGCCCCGGTGGCGCACGCAACCGCGCGGTCGATTATATTCTTGAAGAGATGCCGGATGTGAAGGCCGTCTATTTCGTCGATGCCGATAATCGGGTGCAACCGCAAACTATCGACACGCTTTATCGCAAGCTTCTGGCAAGCAATGCCGGTTGGGTTTACACCAATATCGACACGTTTTCAGTCAATTGGCGCTCGCATTATGGCGATAGCTATTCGCGGCTTATTCACTGCATTACTGACAATATCTGCGATACCGGCTCGATGATCTCAGCGGAAGTGTTTCGCAGCGGCGTGCGCTTTGACGACGACCGGCAGAACGGTTTTGAAGACTGGGAATTCTGGCTTTCGGCCATTGAAGCCGGTTTCGTCGGAACGCCATGCCATGATACCGGATTCGAATATCGCCTGCGGGCTGAGAGCCGCTTCAAGGAAGCCAATCGCGACCGCTCCGGCTCCATCAACTTTCTCCGCAAACGACATAAGGCGCTGTTTCGTCGCCCGACGCTTGTAGGTTTCGAGCATGAGGAATGTCCGCGCTATGGCGTGATCCGTGCAGGCGAGGGAACAGTCAGTCTTTTTACTGATCTTAGCCTTGGCACGACTGATCTTAAATTTGATGATGCCATCCGCGCATTTTGGGGTAGCGTTTCCGAGCCGGATAATTTTCACTTCCCGCCATTTCTTGCTTCATCCAACACCGAAACTTTGAAGCTTCTGGCGCGGTCGCGGTTGTTGCCAAACATCCTGTCTCGGCTTGAGAGGCTTTCTGAACAGGCGAATATCGTCTTTGTCGAACTGACCAATGTTGAAGACGAGCGGCGTATCGATACTGAAATCACGCCTTCCGGCACGCGCCAGCCCCATGCGGATCTGATTTTCGTCTCGACGAAACTGATCAAAGACATCATCGAAAACGATGCGCTGGATTGGTTTGCGTCATTGGGTACACAGCAATTGTGGCCCACCTCGGCGCGCATGAAAGTCCGCTTCCCATTTCCGCGCGTTCGTCAGCGCAGGGCGCTTTCCCGCCCCGAACAGTCGATGCTCAATCTGGTGACATCGATTGCGACAAGCCCGCTTAAACAAAGTGCCGCCATGCGCTGGACATGGCGTCCGCGTCGTCTGCCAGCGCTTTCAGAAATGTATCAGGTGTTACGCGATGAAATGGGCGGTGGACCAGTTCTGCCGCTTGCGCATAACACCGCAAGAAAGAAGACGGCTGCAGTGCTGGTGCCCAATGCCTCCTTTGGGGGAGCAGAGAAGGTGGCTTATGCGGCTGGTCGTGAGTTGAAGAACCAGGGATTTGAAACGCATCTGTTCGTGCTTGGCAATGAGCGCATGGATGTGCTCGACGAGTTCGATCAATCCTTCGACTATTTGCACTTCTGGAAAGACGGTATTCCGGCGTGGGGCGACACAAACCGCTTCCTTGGGCAGGATTTCATAACCGAGGATCATCCGCTTGATTGGGGCATCCTGCGCGGGCAACTCTCCGGTTTCGATCTCGTGGTCAACAATCACGTCATGGCAGCGCATCCATTAATGGGCAAGCTGCGTTCGGAAGGCACACGCACGGCCTGTTATTTGCATGTGGTGGACGAAACCGTCTTCCGCAGGCAAGCGGGCCAGCCCTATGCGGCGATTGCCTTCGAACACGCTTATGACGCCTTTCTCACCTGTTCAGATCAGTTGAAAATCTATCTGCACAGCTTTGGCGTGCCGTTTGAGAAAGTATTCTCGGTGCCTAATGGTGCGAGCTTCTCCATTGATTCAAAGCTGCGCGCGCAGGTAACAGCCGCGCGAAAACAGATACGGAAGGGTGAGCCGTTTCGGATGCTTTATATGGGCCGTCTTGATCGCCAAAAGGGGATCGACCGGTTACATGACGCAATCGTCAAGCTCAAAGAGCAGGGCATTGTGTTTGAAGCGCAAGCCATCGGTGGAGAAATCCTTTCCGACGATCCAAGTGCATCTTGGATGACGCGTCTCAAAGATGCGGGCGTGAAGGTCTCGCCACCGGTCTTCGACGGCAGAGATATCGCAAACCATCTCGCCTGGGCAGATGTGCTTTTGATGCCGTCGCGCTGGGAAGGCGCACCGCTGATGATTGCCGAAGCCCAGCAGCTCGGCTGTGTGCCGGTTGCAACTGCGGTGGGTGCTGTCGATGAGCTGATCAATCATGGTCGCGACGGCATCTTAATCCGCAATGGCAATGATGCGCAGATCGTGGCCGATATGACGCGCATTCTCACCATTCTTGCGCAGGATCGCGAAGCCCTGATGCGTACGGCTGAAGGCGCATTGGCGTCAGCCGCTCACCGCACCTGGGGCGCTGCTTTCTCCGAATTTACCGATTGGGCCAATGAAATAAGCCCGGTCTATCCGAAATCCCGGTCCTCCCAGCCGGACGTTGCTGACGATGCCAGCACGATTGCCGTTTTCCCCGGCCGTGCAGTTGCCTGATTATACCAGAAAGGTCGACCTATGAGCCGCCCAACCAACCCAAGAATTCTTGTCACCGGCATTCCGAGCCATCTGACACGTCTCATTGATCGCGCAGACAAAGCGCAGGTCTATTATTCGGAAAAGCAGAAGGATTCAGAATCCAGGGACAATTTTATCCAGGAACTGAAAAACATCTCCAATACCGGAAATTATCTGATCGGCGAGGGCGCAATGACGGCCCTTCTGCCGTCAGCCAAGCATATTCCGTTCTGGCATCTCTATAATTGCGTGAACAATGGAACAGGTGTCGAGGAGATCAACAAGGAGTTCGATATCTGCGTCTTCACTTGCGCAAACCTTCTGCGCAAAGGCCTGTCGGCAGATGCGGAAGCGCTGGTTTTATCCAAGCTCGATATGCCGGTGGTTATGCTGGGCATTGGTATCCAGAACCGCCCTGATATTGAAGGCGAAGACGGTTTGCCTGCTGGCACGAAGAAGCTTCTCGAAGTGCTTAAATCCCGCGAGCATTATTTCCTTACCCGCGGTGAAAATGCAGCCGGCTATCTTCGCGACCAAGGTTTTTCCTATGTGCGTCCGGTTGGTTGCCCGTCGCTTTATTTCCGTCCCGATAATATGCGCAAGGCCATTACGCGTCTGCCGCAGGTCAAAGTGGGTGAAGGCCGCACAGTTTTCACAGGCTATATGGGTGCAGAACTTGAAACCATCGGCGACATGAATGCGCTGAGTTCGGACGACGGTCGTTCAGCCTATGTGGTTCAGGATGAGCTTTTGCATTTCGATATGCAGCTTGAATCGGACGCCAATGGCCGTGCTTATGATTCAACGACTGGTGAGCTGGTGGGACCGCTGACCTACAAAGGCTCAAGCGATCTCAAGAAGAAGCTCAGCGTTCACGCTTTCCTTGACACCAATCAATGGCGTGCCTGGTGCTCGACGATGGACTTCTCATTCGGTCGTCGCTTCCACGGAAATATCATTTCCATGCAGGCGGGCGTACCAAGCCTTATGGTCGCCGTTGATGACCGTATGCGTGAAATGCTCAATTTCTCCGGTCTGCCAAAGATTGATGCCCGTGATCTCAATGCAGCCAACGACCGGCGCGCTTTCGTGAGTGATCATATCGCAGCAATGAACATCCCTGATGTGGTTGAAAAATACTCGGCTCGCGAACGCAATTTCCGAAGCGTGCTTTCAGACATCGGCATTGGGGCATCTCACGCCTAATCCAAATCCAGCAATTTTCTTTAATTTAAGCGAAGATGGATCACCATGCGCATAATGATTACCGGCATTCCGTCCTATTTGATGCGGACCGTCGAAAGCGTTTCGGGTGCAAGTGTTAAACACCGCCCTTATTTCGAGCCCATCCGCACCAAAAAAGATGTGATCGACCAGGTCAAAAAGATTGCCAATACTGGCAATTACCTCATTGGTGAAGGCGCTGCCAATGCCGTCCGCGGCCATGATGTGACTTATGTTCCGTTCTGGCATCTGGCCAACAGCCTCAATTCACCTGACACCTATGCAAAGCTCAATGAAAGCTTTGATCTTTGCCTGTTTGCGTCGGCAAATCTTTTGCGTCCCGGTTATGCCGCAACAACTGAATCCTTCGTCTTTGAAAAGCTGAACATGCCGATTGTCGTCATGGGCATCGGCATTCAGAAGAAGGAAAATCTGAAAGCCGAATTGCCGGAAGGCACGCGCCGGTTTTTGGAAATTCTGCGCCGCAAGGAAAGTTTCTTCCTCACACGCGGGCATTTTACGGAAGCGTTCCTGAAAGATGCGGGCATGAAATATGTCCGCCCGACCGGCTGCCCTTCGCTCTACTATCGACCAGAGCAGATGAAGCTATCGCTGAGCCGTCTTGCTGATCCGAGCCTTGCGGATGCGCAAAAAATCTCATTCGGCGGCTATCTCGGCAGTGTGGCCGATACGATTGTCGATGCCCATGCGCTGCTCGAAAAAGACAGTGTTGCAAGCTATGTCATTCAGGACGAGGTGATCGTCTATAATATGAACATCGCAGGCGAAGATCATGCGCAAGCTTTCGATGAGGCTGCAAGCCGCATCACCGCACCTGTCGACTACAAACACATGGAAAAGTGGCAGCGCAAAAACGAGCTGCTGGTGTTTTTCGATACGCATAAGTGGCGCAGCTGGATTTCCAGTCAGGATTTCGGTTTAAGCCGTCGTTTCCACGGCACGATCATCGGTATGCAGTCGGGTGTTCCGGGACTGATGATCGCGGTCGATGACCGAATGCGAGAAATGCTCGGCTTCGTCGGCTTTCCACATATTGATGCAAGCATCTGGAACCGTGAGCCGCAGAAGAAGGCCTATCTGCGCGACTTCCTTTCCAAGATCGATGTGCCTGCTGCCATCAATCGCTATTCGGAATGTGAAGCCAATTTCAACGGCGCACTCAAGGATATCGGGATAAGATGATGCCAAGCTGCAAGAGCATCGCGGGCAAAATGGTGGCGATGATAGCGCTTGTGGGCGCTTTGTCGTTGGCTCTCCAGCCTCAAAGTGCTCTTGCCGATACACGCTTCGGCGTCAACCGGGTCAATATGGCCTGGCTCAAGCCAGCAGAGCGTGAGCTGATTTTTGATCAGATGGTGGATAATGACGTGGTGGCAGTTCGGCTGTCCCTCACGCGACCGGTGGATCAGAGTATCGATGCGGTGCGTCTTGCTCATGAAAAAGGTTTGGCCATCCTGCTCGAAATCTCGCTCAATAACGCGGATTTCTATCCTGAAGGAACGAAGCCTCGTTCCGGTCGCGGGCGCATCTGGGATATGTATCGGCTTTCAGATATATCGCCGGATCGCTTTCAGCAGGCGATCGCAGATGCCTTGCAAAAGATTGATGCACTTGGGGTGCCACTGGTTGCTGTTGAACCCGGCAATGAGATCAATTGGGGTGCCTATAATGGCGATCTTGCCATTTTACCCAAGGAAAAGATGAAGACCGCACGTTCTTTGGATGAGATGGAAGAACTGCCTTTGGTCGAAAAGGGTGCAGAAAAATACGTCGATCTACTGCGCATTGTCAGGGCGGAGCTGGCAAAGACCAAGCACAGCGCCAAAGCAAAAGTTGTATCTGCGGGTTTGTCCGATATTCCTTTCATTGATGCCGACCGGCGCGGAATAGACAGCGTTGATCCAGCCGTCTTTACGGATCTTCTCAGGAAATATGGTCTCAATGATGTGGCCGACGGCTACGGCATTCACATTTATCCGGGCAGCAGCGGCTCACGGGCTGCGCGCGCGAAACACATCGCCAGTGCGCTGTCTTTCTGCGGTGGTGCCAATGGCAAGCCATGCTGGATCACAGAATGGGGTTTTGCGAATACCTCCAAAGCCTGCCCGGCCAATGATAACAACCGCGAACAGCTGGTTGAGAAGGCGCGCGATCGGTTTCGTCAGATGATGGATAGTGGCCAGATCGCAGCCGCTTATTATTTTGATTGGGATGCAAGCACTTACGGTGTGTGGCGTTGCGGTTCGCTGACGCCGGCAGGCCAAGCTGCAACGGTGACGAAATGAAGCTCAAGACTGTAATCATCGGTGGTTCAAACACCGTCATGCTGCCCGGCTATTTGCCAACCCTTCTGGGGACGATGGCAAAACGCGGCGTGGAGCTGGACATTGTTGCTGATCTTGCCGTGGGCGGCACCACGAGCGCGCTTGGCCTTTATCAGCTCAAGCAGTTTGAACAGCTCGAGGATTGCGAGCTGCTGCTGATCGAATATGCGATCAATGATGCCTTTGTTTACGGTGATGAACGGCGTCCGTTTCGCCATTGGGCACGATTTTACGAAGGGATCATTCGTTACGCGCTGGAACGCAATCCAAATCTGCGGGTCGCAACGCTTGTATTTGGCGCACGCAATGGCTCGTTCCTGAATTCTGTTCCTTCAATTGATGCAGGCATCAATTACATATCGCAATGGTATGGCACCATTTCTGTCGATGTTTCGCGGATGCTGATGCAGCAATATGGCCGTGATGTCGTAAGCAATCCGGCTTTCTATCTCGATCAGGGTCATTATGCGCGCCCTGTTTCAACGACCATTGTAGCCAACTTGATCGCTGATGTTCTCGAACCAGCTTTGTCTATGCAGCATCGCCCAAAAGCGCTGCCATTTGCTATTGATCCGGACCATTTCGCCAATGCACGCGCCCTGAGCGGCGAACAGCTTTGCAAGCGGTTAGGACGCGTGCCAATTCAATATAGCAACCGCCGCTTTTCAATTTCCGCGCTCGATCTTGGTGCAGACAGAATGCGCTTTGAGGTTGATAACGGCCAACTGCTCGCGCTTGGTTATGTTTGTGATCCCCGTATTCCACCGCTTGATGTAGCAATCGGCGAGGAGGTCCATCGCGCCGCCATGATGAAGGGTGGTGTGCGCGATGGAACCTATAAATTCCTCGTTTCGATGCTGAGCTTCGAGTTCCTGTACGGGACAAAATTGCTGGAAGCACGCGGGAATGTATCGCTTATCATGTCCGGTGCCGATGACGGCACCGAGCATAAGCTTCATGTTCCAAAAGACAGCACCCACCATGAAGCACTGCCTGCGGAACCAGTTCTGCCGATCACCGGCATTCTATTTTCAGGTAATCTCAAGACGATGACGCTTGAGAAAAAGACCCCTGCCATACCAATTATCGCAGAAGCCGCTCAGTAATTAAGTTCAGTAATTTGAAGATAAATAATTAGGCCGCCCGGTTTGATAATGCCAGGGCACAGTCTCTCCACGCACTTACCGCAGTTCCCTGCGTCACATTTTCTACAACAATATGCTTTCCATCGAATACACCGGATGCAATCCAGTGACGTGCTTCTCGCTGATATACATCGATCGTAATACCCAGCTGTTCTACTTTGGCTTCTGCCAGCATATATTTTGCTCCACGAATGATGAATCTTGGGCGAAGGTCGCAATATAGACCAAATCCACGACAATCCGATGTCACGTTTGTGCTACCGGATTGTGAATGGCACTTTCAGTGCAAAACAAACTTCCATTATGGAATATTGGTTCCCAGTTGAGGAAACAAACATTCAATAAAACGCGCAGCTGTCGGCTGCGGTTCATGATTTGCAAGGCCAGGACGCTCGTTCGCTTCGATGAACACATATTCTGGTGTTTCGGGTGACTTCACCATGAAATCAATGCCCACAACCGGAATATCAATAGCGCGTGCTGCCTTGCACGCAGCATCAACCAATGTCGGTTCCACGATAGTCGTTACATCGTGGATCGTGCCACCGGTATGAAGGTTGGCTGCTTTACGAACGGTAATTTCACGTCTGTCTGTAAGCACGTCATCTAGTATCAGACCTTGCTGCTCAAGACAACGCTTTGTCTCGGCATCAACCGGAATGCGGCTTTCACCGCCCGTTGCAGCCATACGGCGGCGTGATTGAACTTCGATGAGGCGTCTGATCGTTGATTTGCCGTCGCCGATCACGCGTGGTGGACGACGCACCGCGGCGGCAACCAGCTTGTAATCGATAATCACCAGTCGCAGATCTTCACCTTCAAAACAGGCTTCGAGCAACACCTGATTGCAAACCTCTCGCGCTTGCTTGATGGCGGCACGCAAGTCTTTCATCGTGGTGACACCGACAGAAATCCCGCGACCCTGTTCGCCGCGCGCGGGCTTCACAACAAGCTTCTGATGTTTGGCAAGAAAGGCTTCCAGCGTTTCATCATCTGCATCGGCTGCGATTTGCTCAGGCACGCTCAGACCGGCTTTTGCGACGGTGCGGCGGGTGACTGCCTTGTCGTCACAGATCGACATGGCGACACCGGATGTCATTTCAGACAGGCTTTCGCGGCAATGGATCGAGCGTCCGCCATGGGAGAGGCGGAAGAAGCCGCCTTCCGCATCGGTGATATCCACATGCACGCCGCGACGCAGCGCTTCGTCCACAATGAGACGGGCGTAAGGATTGAGCGCATCAAGGGAGTTGATCGGCTGGGCGAAAAATTTCTCATTGATCGCGTTTTTGCGTTTGATCGCAAAAAGCGGGACGCGACGAAACTTCAGCTTCTCGTAGAGGCGGATTGCATTGTCATTATCGTACAGCACCGACAGATCGACATGGTTGAGCCCACGCGCCTGAAAATGCTCGGCCAGTTTGCGAACCAGCTTCTCACCAATGCCGGGCTGGCGTGCCTGCGGATGCACTGCCAGACACCAGAGCGAACCGCCCTGATCAGGATCATTGAACAGGCGTTGGTGATTGATGCCGGTAACTGTTCCGACAATTTCGCCCGTCGCATCATCTTGCGCGACGAAATAGGTGACGGCACGGTTATCGCGTTCTGATGAGAAGAAATCAGCCCGCAACTGGACCATGCCACAGGCGGCATAGACCGCATTGATGCCATCCGCGTCAATTTCCGATACTGCGCGACGAATGGTGATGCCGCGTGTGCGACGCCCACCGGCGCGGTAATTGGACAGCTCAAGCCGGTAGGTGTGCGAGGGATCGAGAAAGATCTCCTGCGGTGCCTGCGATAGAAGCACATGCGGATCGCTGACATAAAACAGAATATCACGGCTTAAAGGAGCCTCAGCGCGCAATGCTTCGATGATCCCTTCATTGCTCTCGAACGTCTGTGCGAAAAGCAACCGCCCCCAACCGCAGTCGAGCACGATATTGCGGTTGGCAGAACGTTCATCTTCCTGCGCGTGACCGTGCAGATGCTCCTGATAAAAGCCCGCACTTTCGGGTGTGCGCAGTCGCGTGAGCCTGTGCGAGAAAGCATTTCTGCCCCTTGCTTTCTGCCGGGTCATTTCAACCTCACCTGTCTTTTTCATTTTGGGCCTCCCAACCTCATGCTTCCTGAGTTTGAAGCCACATTTCGAGCAGTCCGGCCTGCCAAAGCTCCGAGCCGCGCAAAGGGGTGATGTGTTCGGAAGGATTTGCGAACAACCGGTCGAGATAATCGCGCTGGAAAAGGCCGCGTTCGCGTGCCTTCTGCGATGACAAAGCATCGCGCAGCATGTCGAGATAGGGGCCAGCGATATATTTGAGCTGCGGCACCGGGAAGTAACCCTTCTTGCGGTCGATCACCTCGCTTGGCACGACCTTGCGGGCGACATCCTTCAGAATGCCCTTGCCGCCATCCCGCAGCTTTTCTTCTGGCGGCATACGCGCTGCAAGTTCCACAAGTTCATGGTCGAGAAACGGCACGCGGGCTTCCAACCCCCAGGCCATCGTCATGTTATCGACGCGTTTGACGGGGTCATCGACCAGCATGATATTGCTGTCGAGACGAAGTGCGCGGTCAACGGGTGTATCAGCACCATCGCGCAACAAATGCTCTTCGATGAGTTCGCGGCTATAGTCGCGATCTGTCATCCAGTCGGGCGACAGCTGAGTTTTAAGCACATCATGCGAGCGGTCACAGAATGCCTTGGCATAATCGCTGACCACATCATTGGAGTCGACAAGTGGCGGATACCAGTGATAGCCCGCAAAGACCTCATCGGCACCCTGACCGGATTGCACGACCTTGATATGTTTGGAAACTTCCTTCGACAGCAGATAAAAGCCGACATTGTCGTAGGAAACCATTGGTTCCGACATGGCGGCAATCGTACCGGGAAGCGCATCCATCAAATCAGAACTCGGCACAAAAATCTTGTGATGATCGGTGCCGAAATGTTTTGCAATCAGATCGGAATAGACGAACTCGTCGCCTTTTTCGCCGTTGGCTTCTTCAAAGCCGACCGAAAAGCTCATGAGGCCGGTCTGGCCTGCTTCGGCAAGAAGACCGACAATCAGGCTCGAATCCACACCACCTGACAGAAGAACGCCAACCGGCACGTCAGAAATCATGCGGCGTTTGACGGCAACGCGCAGCATGTCGAGGAGCTGTTCCTGCCAGTCTTCACGGCTGATAGTGCTGTCGCCAGCCAGACGGCTATGCGGCGGCTGCCAATAGATGCGATCACGAAATTCGCCATTGGCCTGATAAACACGGATCGTCGCCGCAGGCAGCTTGCGCACACCGTTATAGATGGTGCGCGGTGGTGGAACCACAGCGTGGAAGCTCATATAATTATGCAGTGCCGCGCGGTCGATTGAGGTATCGACACCGCCAGCCTTCACAAGTGCAGGCAGCGACGAGGCAAAGCGCAGCGCGCCGCTGACCTCTGCCAGATAAAGCGGTTTGATGCCAAAACGGTCGCGGGCAAAGATCAGTCTGCCGGTATCGCGCTCATGGATGGCAAAGGCGAACATGCCGTAAAAGCGGGAAACACATTCCTCGCCCCAGGCGTGCCATGCCTTGATGATGACTTCTGTGTCGCCATCAGAAAAGAAGCGGTAGCCCTTGGCTTCGAGCTCAGCGCGCAATTCGCGGAAATTGTAAATGCAGCCGTTGAAGACAACGCTTATGCCAAGATCGGCGTCGATCATGGGCTGCTGGGATTTCTCCGACAGATCAAGAATTCTCAATCGCCGGTGTCCAAAGCCGACATTGCCACGCACAACGATGCCAGAAGCGTCTGGCCCTCTGGGGGCAAGAATGTCTGCCATTTTCGAGATTGCCGAAACCGACGGTGTCGCACCGTCGAACCTGACTTCTCCGCAAATTCCACACATAAAAAGGGTCAAAACCTCCATGATCAAACACAACAAGCAAGGCCGTCGCATGAGTTATGGCGGCGGCCTGCATATTGGCTAATGCACGCACGCCGGGATGGTTCCGAAATTTCTGATTTTTATGCGCTTGGTGCTTTTTTCAGCTCTTTTTCTTTGGAAAGCATGTATTTTTCGGCGGAAATCATATGTTCCAGCGCGATTTTGCGGGCATCTTCGGCCCTGTTTTCCATCAGAGCTGTCAGAAGGCGATGCTGAAAAAGCAGACCTTCTTCGCGGGATGCGGGTGTCGGATCGGCATAGATTGAGCGGGCAACAGGCATGTTGCGCAGCAGATTATGCGTTAGACCACACATGAAGCCCAGGAGCCGGTCCGGGCAGAGTTGTGCGAGCTGTGTATGAAAATCCAGCTCTGCCACACGCTGCTGAAACTGGTCGTCCAGATTGGTCGGAGGGCGGTCGTAAAACCGCATTGTGCTCTCCAGTTTCGTAAGATCTTCATTGCTCAATCTGCCGGCAAGTGAGGCAGCGATCTCAGGCTCCAGCAGCTTGCGTAGGGAATAGATTTCCTGAAGGCTTGGCTGGTCAAAGAAGAAATAATTGCCGAGCATTTCCATCGCATGTTGCGCAGATGGTTCTGCAACGAAGACGCCGCCACCGGGGCCGGTGCGGGTGAAGAGCAGGCCTTGGGTTTCTAGCGCCTTCATCGCCTCGCGCACAGTACCTTTGGCCGCCTTGAACTGGTCGATCAGGTCTTTTTCCTGCGGCAGCCGATCACCGGGTTTGAGACGGTCCATCTGGATCACGTCTTTGATACGGTCAGCAATGACCTCAGGCCGCCGCTTTGATTTGGTCAGCGAAGCATTGTCCGATTTGCTGCGGCTGTTCCGGGCCATACCTTGCTACTCTCTTTTCATACGCGGCGCGCTGTCTATCAGCTGACGTGTATAGGCATGTTGTGGCTTCGCAAAAAGGTCCTCGGCGGTCGCTTCCTCGACGATTTCCCCATAATACATGACGGCAACGCGGTCGCTGATGGCTTCCACCACCGCAAGATCATGGCTGATGAAGAGATAGGACAGGCCGAACTGCTGTTTAAGCTCATCGAGCAGCAGCAGCACCTGCGCCTGAACGGAGACATCAAGCGCACTTACCGGCTCATCCAGCACGATGATTTCGGCATTTGCCGCAAGTGTGCGGGCAATGGCGATACGCTGGGCCTGCCCGCCTGAAAACTCATGCGGGTAGCGCAGAAGAGTATCTTTTGGCATCTGCACGGCATCGAGCAGTTCTTCCATACGCTTTTGGCGCTTTTGACTATCAAGTTCACCGAGCAGCTTCAGGGGTGTTTCCAGTATCTGCCGGATGGTCTTGCGCGGATTGAGCGACGCCACGGGGTCCTGAAACACATACTGGATCACTTTGCCAAAAGCTCGCGGACCAGAGCGGCGAAGTGCGCTGGCATCCTGTCCGGCGATTTTCATCGTGCCCTCGCTTGGCTCTGTCAACCCCACCAGCATTCGCGCCAGAGTGCTTTTTCCCGAGCCGCTTTCGCCTACGATTGCCAATGTTTCGCCGCGCGCGAGATTGAGCGACACAGACTTGACCGCTTCAACAGCATGGCGCTGTTTGCCGAAGAATGTGCGTCCGCCACCAAAGGTTTTGCTCAGATTCTGGACACTGATTGCAGCCTGACTCATGTGGCGGCCTCCGTCTTTTTGCGGCTGAACAGCTTTGCCACGCGCTCATAGAAGTCCTTGCCGTGGCCAAGTTCCGGCACGCAGGCAATCAGCCGCTTGGTATAACTGTGTTGCGGATTGGCGAGCACCTCTCTGGCGGTCCCTGTCTCGACGATCACCCCGTCTTTCATGACGGCAACGCGATCGCAGATTTCGGAAACGACGCCAAAGTCATGAGTGATAAACAAAAGCGCCATGCCGCGTTCGCGCTGCAGATCGCGTAAAAGCTCAAGAATGCGCGCCTGTACGGTCACATCAAGTGCGGTGGTCGGCTCATCGGCGATGATGATGTCGGGATCATTTGCAAGTGCCATGGCTATGCCGACACGCTGACGCTGACCGCCGGAAAGTTGGTGCGGGTAATGATCTGCACGCTCTTTTGCTTCCGGAATACCCACTTTCTCCAGCAAGGCGATAGCTTCTGCCCGGCGTTCGGATGCGCTGATCGATTTATGCGCAGCGATTGCCTCCTCGACCTGTTTGCCGATTGAATACATCGGGTGCAGCGTGGTCAACGGATCTTGAAAGACATAGGCGACCTTGCTGCCGCGCGTGGCGGTCAGTTCGGTTTCGCTCATGTCGAGTACGTCTTTGCCGTCAAGATAGATGGCACCGTTGCGGATCAATCCAGGCGGTGAGGCCACAAGCCCCATGATGGAAAGTGCGGTGACGCTTTTGCCTGAGCCGCTTTCGCCAATCAGGCCAAGACATTCACCGCGATTAAGATGCAGGGAAACACTGTTGACCGCAGGCGTGTAGTTGCCATTGTTGACGAAGCCTGTTTCGAGCTTTTCGACCGCGAGGGCTGCATCCAACATCCTCGTCTTGGGCGCGGTTCTGTTCTTGGCGATTGCCGTTACCGAGCCGGGGCGGGCAAGGGCACCGGAGCGCAAACGGGGATCAAGCACATCGCGGATTCCGTCGCCCAGTACATTGAGGCTGATGACAATCAGAAAGATCATCAGGCCCGGCACGATGGAAACATGCGGTGCCGTGAACATCTGCGCACGGCCTTCACCAAGCATCGAGCCAAGATCAGCCTGCGGCGGCTGCGCACCAAGACCCAGAAAGCTGAGGCCTGCCGTTTCAAGGATCATCCAGCCTGCCGTGGTTGACATGGTGATGACGATGACCGGCAACACATTGGGCAACACTTCGGTAAGCAGGATTGAAATGTGCCCTTTGCCGGAAAGCCGGGCAGCATCCACAAACTCGCGATTGGCAAGGCCGAGTGCTGTGCCGCGCACATTACGTGCAAAGAACGGGATATTGACCACGGCAATTGCATAAAGCGCATTCATCAATCCCGGTCCCAGCGCTGCAACGATAGCAAGTGCCAGCAGGATATAGGGGAAGGCCATCAGCATATCGATGCCGCGCATCATAAGGTTGTCGGTGCGCCCGCCTGCATAGCCTGCGACTATGCCGATAGCCGAGCCGATCACGGCGGCAATCAGCGTGGCTGCAAAGCCTACCGCGACCGAGACGCGTGCGCCCCAGAGAAGGCGGCTCAGAATATCGCGTCCAAGCTGGTCTGTGCCCAGCAGATGACCTGCAGAAAAGACCGGTTGCAGCCGGTTTGCGGGTGCTGTCGCATCCGGGTTGGGTAATGGCAGGATTGGCACG
Source organism: Brucella sp. (assembly GCF_032066345.1). Classification (NCBI taxonomy): domain Bacteria; kingdom Pseudomonadati; phylum Pseudomonadota; class Alphaproteobacteria; order Hyphomicrobiales; family Brucellaceae; genus Brucella; species Brucella sp. The sequence goes on along the minus strand of NZ_DAMBKZ010000008.1, from coordinate 26,524 downwards.
AGTATTATCAGCACGCAGATGAGCGCGAGCAGAAAAAAGCCAAAAGCTGCCAGACGGTTGCTCATCAGCAGACGCCATGACGACAGGCGTGCAGGAGCGGCTGGGGTGTAGGTTTCCGAAAGGGCGCTCATGTGCGTATCCTCGGATCAAGCATGGTCTGAAGGACATCGGCGAGCAGATTGAACAGCACATAGCTGGCTGCCACGATCAGCACGCCGCCCTGCACAAGCAGGATGTCGCGGGTCGAAATTGCCTTCACAAGCATCGCGCCGATACCGGGCCATTGAAACACGGTCTCGATATAGACCGCACCGCCCAGCACGAAGCCTGCCTGAATGCCGATAACGGGAATGACACTGACAAGGGCTGCACGAAAGGCGTGGCCGTAAATCACGCGACGCTCATCGAGCCCTTTCGCGCGTGCGGTGCGGATATAATCCTGACGCAGCACTTCAAGCATTGCGCCGCGCGTCAGCCGGGCAATCACACCGGCAGCAACTACCGCAAGCGTCGATGCTGGCAGGATCAGATGCCAGATCAGGTCCTTGAGATCGCCGCCGCCATAGACTGCATACATGCCTGATGCTGGAAGGATGCGCCAATGCACTGCGAAGAGATAGATCAGCAGAAGGCCAAGCCAGAATGACGGGATCGAAATGCCTGCCAGAACGATGAAGGTGATGGTGCGATCTGCCCAGCCAAACTGACGAACGGCTGAGACAATGCCTGCGAAAAGTCCGAAGATCGAACAAAGTACGAGAGCAACACCTGCCAGAATGAGCGTTGCCTGAAAGCGTTCCAGCACCTCATCGAGAACAGGACGATTGAGCACGAAGGAGCGACCGAAATCACCGTGCAACAGATTGCCGATCCAGATGAAATATTGCTGGACCAGTGGCTTGTCGAGGCCGAGATCACGATTGATACGCTCGACATTTTCCGGCGTTGCATAAGAGCCGAGCAGGGCTGTGGCGGTATCGCCGGGAATTGATGCCATCACCAGAAAGACGATGATGGACAGCCCGAAAAGTACGGGAACGACTGCGATGAGCCGCTTGAAGATATAGGCTGGCATTGGCCCTCCTCCGCTTCATCTGGGGCGCATTTGGTGCAAAACCGGGTTTCGCTTCTGCTTAAAATGCGCAAGTAAAATTGCGCCAGCGGCCCTAGAGCGCCGTGCGTCCAATTGGACGCACAAAGGACGCTCTAAATTATTGAATCTACGCATCGTGCTTTCCAAAAATCGAATACGATTTTTGGGCCGATGCTGTAACCTCTGGCGCAAAGCTTCATTGTTTGGTCACATCTTTGAGATGCAGCAGGAATGACGGCTGGAGCTTGAAGCCCTGAACTGCAGCTGTTGTGACAGCATTCTGTTTCCAGTTGGCAACAAAGAGCCATGGCGCATCGTCGTGCACGATAGACTGGATCTCGCCGTAGAGCTTGCCGCGCTCTGCCTGATCGGTCGATGTGCGGGCCTTGGTCAGCAATTCATCGACTTTCGGATTGGAATAATAGCCCGAGTTAAAGCCGCCTTTGTCCGGCAGGGCTTCGGTGCGAAGCGTGAGAAATGGAACCGTGTCTGGATCATTGGTCATCCACGCCATTTCAGCCATGTCTGCTTTGCCATCGAGGCCGGAATTCACGCGACCAAGAAAGGTGTTCCACTCGTAGGTTTCAATCTTCACCTTGAAGCCGACGGCCTGAAGATCAGCCTGAATAGCTGCGCCCATATTGATCGGGTCAAGCATCCCCGAGCCACCTTCTGTCACATAGAAAGTGAGTTCAGGATTGGTAGCGCCTGTTTCTTTTAACAGCGCCTTGGCTTTTTCCGGATCGTAAGGATAAGGCTCGGTTTTATCATCAACCCAGTTGAATGCAGGTGGCACGGGACCGGCCGCGACAGTTGCAGAACCTTGCAGGACATTATCGACCAGACCCTGTTTGTTGACTGCATAATTTGCAGCCTGACGAACTTTCTTGTCGGCGAACGGTCCGCTTTTGGTGTTGAGAATGCTGAACCAGACATGCGGCCCCGCCTGTTCTGCGACAGCGAAATTTGCATCCTGCTTGAAGGTTGCGAGATTATCCGGCGGCACCTCGACCATGATATCGATGCCACCTGCCATCATTTCAGCAACGCGGGTATTGGCGTCGGTGATGGGACGGAAAACAATCGCGTTCAAGGTCGGAGCCTTATCCCAGTAGTCAGGATTACGCTCGACCACCACGCGCTGGCCAGACTGCCATTCGGCAAATTTGAATGGGCCGGTGCCCGACGGATGGCGACCAAATTCAGTGCCATATTGTTCGACCGCGGCTGGCGAAACGATCAGGCCGGTCGGATAGGCGAGGTTTGACAGGAAGGGCGCGAACGGCTCTTTCAGCTTGAACTCGACTGTGTTTGCATCGACCGCATTGACGCTTTCAATGGATTCAAAGTTGAAGGAGAGGGGGAACGGGCCGGTATTGTAGAACGGATGATCCTTGTTCAGCATCCGCTCGAAGTTGAATTTGACCGCTTCCGCGTTGAAATCCGAACCGTCATGGAATTTCACGCCCTGTCTCAGCTTGAATGTATAGGTTTTGCCATCGTCTGAAATGGTCCAGCTTTCAGCAAGCGCCGGCTCGATTTCCAGAGTGCCATCCTTATAGCGGACCAGACCGTCATAGATGTTCACAAGGATGCGGAAATCATTGGTTGCCGTGACCGTGTGTGGGTCAAGCGATTGCGGTTCAGCAATCTGCCCGACGATCAGAACATCGGGCGGTGTCTGCGCGCCAGCGTGAAATGTCGCTGAAGCCAGAACCAGAGTGGCCGCTGTCAAAACGGCGCGAAATAACCTCTTCATCAGCGGTTCCTTTCGTTTGGCCATATCTGCCTGCAAATCTGTCAGGATATAATTTATAGGGAGGAAATGACGTATATCAACAAATTATCATAATTAATTTGCGTGGCCGCGCCCGCTTTACGCTTTTGGGGACGCGCTCAAAAAAAGGCGGGATGATCCCGCCTTCAAATTCTCTGTCCTGTTTTCAGCTATTCCGTCGGGCTGTCTTCAGGCCTCAGGTCCTGCTCGGCCGTAGTCGATGTCTGATGCGTGAAGCCCTTAAGACCCTTGGTGGTTTCCTCGGCATCGCGCTTGATCTCAACCTCGCTCATTGCATAGTGAACAGTGAGCTTTGCAATCGATGTGAGTGCGCTCAAATGAATGCGCTCATAACCGTGCGAGGCATCGACACCGAAGGTCAGAAGCGCGGTGCGAACATCGTGGCCGGCCTCTACCGCAGATGCCGCGTCGGAGCGATAATAGCGGAAAACGTCCTTCTGCACCGGGATATCGTGCTCGCCGCAAAGCTCGTAAAGCTTCTTCGTCAGATGATAATCGAAAGGTCCGGTCTGGTCGGCCATGGCGAGTGTTACGCCAAACTCAGACGAATTCTGACCCGGAGCTGTGGTGCCATTATCAATGGCGACCAGAGAAGCAATATCCGGCACAACGGCTGCAGAAGCGCCGACGCCGACTTCTTCGCCGATGGTGAATATCCAGTACGTATCGACCGGCGTTTCGACATCGAGCCGCTGCATGGCTTCGAGCGATGCCAGCATGATCGCAACGCCCGCCTTGTCATCAAGATGGCGCGAGACGATGAAGCCATTATCGATGAATTCCGGCATGGGATCGACGGCGACAATGTCGCCAACATCAATGCCGAGCTCAATGAGGTCTTCCTTGTTGCGGGCAAGCGCATCGACGCGCAACTCGATATAGGTCCAGCCAACGGGAAGCGTATCCACTTCTTCATTGAAGGTGTGGCCCGACGCTTTTAGCGGCAGGATCGAGCCGCGATAGGTACCTTTGGAAGAGAAGATCGAAACGCGCGCACCTTCTGCAAAGCGTGCCGACCAGTTGCCGATTGAAACAAGCTCAAGCCGCCCGTTGGATTTGAGATATTTGACCTGTGCGCCGAGCGTATCAACATGGGAGACGATACCGCGCGCGGGCTTTCTCGATTTGCCGCTGCGGCGTGCGCGGATCGCCCCGCGTCGCGTCAGGATGACTTCAAGGCCGAGGCGCTCCAGTTCGCGTGCAACGAAATGCACCGCCTCATCTGTGAAGCCGGTTGGACTTGGGATTGCCAGGAGCGCGCCCAGTTTTTCGAGGAGATAATTTTGATCAATCGCAATATTTGTCATGGTCAGGTAATCTACGGCCCCGATAATCAACGTCAACCTTGCGGGTAGATTTAAAGTTAAATCCCGATGGGAACTGAGTTCTGCAACGTCTACGCGTGAGCTTTTTCTAAAGTTTATTTTAAGGATGGTCTAATTTCGCGATAATTTCAGCATGTTAAGCATTGGCTTCCAGCCTTGAGTTGTGTAATTTCGCGCAAACAACGGGGGCGTTGATTTGCTGCTTGGGGACATTCATCCTGATGATAAAGCTGCGTACCAACGGGGATCGGTGGTTTGTTGCGCTCGTCGCTTGTTTAGGCATCGCCATAACAATTCTTTTAGGGCAGCTGGAACTGGTTCGGCTCGCTTACATTCGCCTTAACGAATACAGGGACAATCTCTTGTCCCATTCGGTAAATGTCACACAATCTGGCAGAAATACGCTTGCAGTGGTGAATAGCTCCATGCAGGAATTCTGCTCGGATGAAAATCTGACCGAGCTGCGACTGCTGGCATATAAGGCGCATTATCTGCGCGATATTGGCCGCGTTTTAAACAATCGCATTGTTTGTACTGCTTTATGGGGGCGTCTGTCTCCGCCTGCCGATCTGCCGAAATGGGATCGTGAGGTGGATGGCGGGCATCGATTATGGGCAAATGCCGAAAAGATCGGAAAACACCAGACAAAGGTGGAAATGATCATGCACGGCTCGGCGATTGTTTTTACATCGCCCGTTGCTTTTGCCTTGTACGAACGTGCGGAACCTAACCTCAGCGCGCAGGTCGTTAGCCGCGACAGCAAATATATTTACCGAGCGTTTGGCGATACGAGAAAGATAGCGGAACGGCCGCCCGAAAAGCTGCCATGGTATGATCTGCGCACGCATCGGCTGGTTTCGCAATGTGCCGATGGCATCGATGTCTGTGTGACGGCATCCATGACCAATGTCAGCATTTTCCAGCAATCGCCGGGCGTATTGATGGCACTCGCAGTCTTCGGTGCATTGGCCGGTGGCGGACTGGGAGCCGCAGGGGTTCAATGGCGTAGGGGCCATGCATCGCTCGCACAGCAGATCAAACGTTCCATTGCGGAAGGCCGCGTCGATGTCGTCTTTCAGCCATTGGTGCGGTTGCGTGACGGACAAGTGATTGGAGCGGAAGTGCTTGCTCGTCTGTCAGACGAAGATGGTGTGCCGATTCCTCCGGATGTATTCATTCCGATTGCGGAGCAGCAGGGCGATATCAAGAATATTACGCGGATTGTCGTGCGCAAAGCGCTTGATCAAATGAACATGCGCTTACATGCAAATGAAGATCTTTATCTTAGCCTCAATCTTTCGGTCGATGATGTTATTGATCCGAAAACGCTGGTCTTTCTGGACCAGGAGGTCAAGCGCCATGGACTTTCTTCGCTCAGAGTTGTGCTTGAGATCACGGAGCGCTCGACAGCTAATCATGAACGCCTGATTGAAGCGATGAAATCCTTTCGCACGAGGGGCTATGAATTTTTCATCGATGATTTCGGCACTGGCTATTCCAATCTCGCCTATCTCGCAAAACTGCCGATCAGCGGGATCAAGATAGATCGCATGTTCACGCAAGCGATCGGAACCGAGGCTGTCAGCGCCGAAATTGTCGAGAACATTTGCAATATCGCACGGCGGCTCGAGTTGAAGCTGGTGGTTGAAGGCGTGGAGACGCAAGAACAGGCGGATTATGTGCGGGCTTTACATCCGGATGCCATAGGACAAGGTTGGCTGTTTGGCCGTCCTGTTCCCGCCGCTATTTTCGATCATGGCAGCAATGCAATAATAAGTTGACTCTTACAGTCATATATTACAGTAAATGCTAACTCTGCCGCTATAGGCGGGTCAGAGGATTGTGTATCCGGTCTGGAGAGGATCGGTGCGATGGCATTTAGCTATTCCGAATGAGCTTCGTTTGATGTGGAATCTGCAACGCCTTTTCCAGAACCATGCGCGGGAGCTGCATCGCTTTTTCCGGCGCAGAGGGCACAATGCAGAGACGGCAGCCGATCTGACACAAGATACGTTTGTGCGGGTGATGTCGGCAACACCATCAGGCAATGAGCATAATCCGCGCGCCTATCTGCATCAGGTAGCACGCAATCTGTCCATTGATCTCTACCGGCGCGAGCGCATCGTTGAATATGTCGATATGCCTGACGAAGAATGGCGCCGCGTTGCCGATACGACGCCTACGCCAGAAACTATCGTCTATGACCGGCAGCGCCTCTTGATTATTGAAAAGGCGCTGCTTGAGTTGCCTGAACAAACACGCCGTGCGTTTGAACTGCATCGTCTCGATGAAAAGACGATTGCTGAAGTAGCCAGCGAACTGGGGCTTTCCGTCTCGCGAACATGGACATTGATCAAGCGTGGTTACGTGCATCTGAGAGCGTGTTTGAATGAAGATGCGGCTGGCAGTCTTTAAAAGAGAAAATTCCCTCCCTTCATTCGTTATATTCAGTAGGACATAATTTGAGAGAAGCAGTTCGGCGGTGAGAAACGGCTGAATTAAAGGGGCTGACGCTGCATGGATGACGAATTATCGAAAAGCGAAAAGCTGTTCGAAGAAGCATTGGATATTGTCATCCGCATTCAGGATGATCCGGATAATCCTGTGGCCCAAGAGCTGGTCAACCGCTGGCGTGCGCGTGGACCGGAACACGAAACCGCCTGGCGTGAGGCGATGGAAATCTATGGCATGACGGGTAAAGTCATGCATGATCAGCGCCGTGCGGCAGCTCCTAAAATATCCCGCCGTTCGATCCTCACGGGCGGAGCAGCTGGGCTTTCCGTTGTTGCAGTCGGGGCACTGTTTGGGCCACAGCTGATGTTGCAGGCGCAAGCGGATTACATGACCGCTTCCGCTCAGTTGCAGGATGTACCGCTGCCGGATGGCAGTCGTGCGATGCTTGGTCCTGATAGTGCGATCCAACTGCGATTTAGCCCGAATGAGCGCCGCGTCGAGCTTCTTGCTGGAATGGCATTTTTCGATGTGAAGCCCGATCCCGTACGTCCATTTCGTGTGCAGACCGGAAAGCTTACCGCGACCGCACTCGGTACTGCTTTCGATGTGAGCAATGACGCGGGTTATCTCTCGGTTTCGGTGGATCATGGTTTGGTCGCCGTCAGGCCGACCGGTGCGAACGATACTGTAACACCACTTGGGCAGGGCGACTGGCTGTCGTTCAATGAGCAAAGCCACGACTTCGAGCGTGGTAATCGTGACGTTTCCCAAATTGCAGCCTGGCGGCAGGGAATGCTGGTGGCCGAGCGCGATACGATTGCGTCAGTTGTCGCGCGCATTGCACGCTGGCAATCAGGCCGGGTGCTGCTGGCTCAATCGAGCTTCGGCACACAACGCATTAGTGGTGTGTTTGATCTCAACCAACCGATTGCCGCGCTGGAAGCAGTGGTTGAACCTTATGGCGGAAAAGTTCGGCAGATATCGCCTTGGCTGACGGTCATTTCGTCAATCTGATATTTTTTTGATGCAAGGGGAGAAAATCCCGAAGCCCCGCTCGTTGTAAGCATCAGGGTCGGACGTTAGCTGCTGCCATACAACCGCCTTTTCACCAAAAGATGGAGTGGTTGGACAATGGGGCGTCGGGTTAATAAAAGTGTTGTGCAGCGCTTGGGGACGAAAGTTCTGACAGCAGCACTTCTGGGTTCTACATGCGTTTATGCCTTGTCCCTTTCGACAGCTTTTCAAGCGCAAGCGCAGACTGCGCGACAGGTTTCTTTCAATATTCCCGCAGGCTCGCTGTCTTCAGCACTCGCCAATTTCGGTCGGCAGGCTGGAATGCAGGTGACCTATCAGCCGCAGATTGCTTCCGCTAAACAGGCTCCCGCCGTTTCGGGCATGATGACACCACAAGATGCACTTTCGCGTCTGCTTGCGGGATCTGGTATTTCCCATCGTTTCACGGGTAGCAACACTGTCGCATTGGCCGCACAATCGGCAGCTGCACAGGCACCATTGGCCGCTGACGGCACCACACTGCTTGATACGATTACCGTCACCGGCGGTGCGGGCGTGGTGGGGGCAGAAGCACCTTATCAAACGGCAGCGCCGACCAATTATATCTCGTCCGAAACCATTGAGCGTTTCCGCGGCTCAAGCCCTGCCGATATTTTCCGCGGTACGCCGGGGGTGATGTCGGGTGAAGCGCGTAACGGTGCGGGCTCGGTCGATGTTAATATTCGCGGTATGCAGGGCATGGGGCGTGTTGCAACCACGATTGATGGCGCTGAAAACAGCGTGACCGTTTATCAGGGCTATCAAGGCCTTTCCAATCGTACTTACATTGATCCCGATCTGATTGCGGGCATTGATATCAACAAAGGCTCGGACGCATCCTCGCGTGGTATCGCGGGCAACGTCGCCATTCGAACACTCGATGCCGATGATATCGTCAAGGAAGGCGATAACTGGGGTATGCGTGTGAAAGGTGAATATGGCTCGAATTCCTCATCACCGCATGCGGGCGCCAAGGGAGGATATGCATGGCCCTATTCGCCGAGTGATGTCCCGGAAGTCGTCGGGTCGCCCGACGGTATGAACCGTCCTTCTTTCCTTACACCGACCAATGGCTCTGCCAGTATTGTCGCTGCGATCAAGGAAGAGAATTACGATTTCTTTGCGGGCTATGCTTATCGTAAGCGTGGCAATTATCATGCAGGCAAGCATGGCCCATCAGCCGATCCGGTGAATATCGGCCCTGCAAGGACCTGCAATACATCGGGTTCCTGGTGTCAGAACTGGCCTGAATATATCGAAAACGGCGGCCTTACGAATTATCGTGCTGGCGAAGAAGTCCTCAATACGCAGCTTGAGACCAAATCCTTCCTGACAAAAGCGACGCTGCGCTTTGATGGCGGTCATACGCTGAAGCTGGGCTATACTGGTTTTCGTGGGGAGGCTGGCGATCTTCTTGCATCCCGTTTCACAGGGGACAGAAATCAACCTGTTCAGCAGGAGCTGACATCTGGTTCCAAGCTCGATACCGGCACCCTGCGCTATTATTGGAACCCGGATGACAACGAACTCATTGATCTGAAAGCGAATCTTTGGGTCACAAAACTGGAACTGCGTAATCCACGTCGCGGCAACATGATACCGACATCGGAATCTCTCGGCCTTTCGCCGAATTTCCGCACTGGATCGAATACGATCATGTGGGGCGGGGATGTTGCCAATACGTCCAAGTTTTCGTTTGGCGACTATGGCGATCTCGACCTGAATTATGGTGTGTCTTATCTCAGGGAAGATACGCGTCCGAGTGCTTATACTAACGAACTTGAGGGCTGGCTAAACCTGCGTGACGCTTATCGTGACGAACTTGGCGTCTTCACCAAAGCGGCCTACAAGCCAGTCGACTGGCTGACATTGAATGCTGGCCTGCGTTATTCGCATTACTGGTCACATGACCGCCGCACTGAGGCCAACTCTGCTGTACAGCTAAACCCGGAACCGAACCGCGATTCAGGCGGTTTCAGTCCATCGGTCGGTGTGACGGTCGAACCTTTCGATGGCAGCCAGCTTTATGTCAATTATTCCAACGCGCTACGCTATCCGAGCCTGTTTGAATCGGTTTCAGCCTTCACTGTCATTCCCAATGCCGGATTGCAGCCAGAGCGTTCCAGTAACTGGGAAGTTGGGGCGAACTTCACGCGAGATGGTCTGTTGAATGATGATGATCGCGGCATGGTCAAGTTTGGCTACTTTAACTGGGACGTTAAAGATTATGTTGCGCGTGCATTCCGCGATTTCTACGATGACAGCGGAAAATTTGTTTACAGCGGTATGCAGGTCTACAACATTGATCGCGCACGCTTTTCAGGTCTTGAATTCTCAAGTCGTTACGAGGCGGGCGGGTTTACGGCCGATTTCTCGGCAAATTATTATCTTGATGTAGAATTCTGCCGCACCTCTGACACCTGTGGAGCCAAGTCGCTTTATGGTGACTATGCGACCAACCAGGTGCCTCCGAAATACAGCGTGGATCTGACGCTCTCGCAGAAGATGCTTGAAGACAGGCTGACGCTTGGCGGGCGTGTTTCTTATGTCGGTCCGCGTGCGATTGGTCATGGCGATGTTACAGCGGTGGGTGCTGGTGAGTTTATTTCGCTGACACGCTGGAAGCCCTATACGCTCATCGATGTCTTTGCCGAATATAAGATCAATGACAGCCTGACCGCGACAGCTCGTATCGAAAATCTGACGGATCAATATTACGTCGATCCGCTTGGCTTGGTGAACCAGCCTGGTCCGGGCCGGACGTTCTATGCGGGCCTTACCAGCAATTTCGGCGGCGATCAGCGCCTGCCGCAACTCTCGCCATTCTCCCGGTCACAGGGTGGGGCACCGGGAATCGACTGGACCGGCTTCTACGGCGGTGTTCATGCCGGTATGACTTCCGGGCGCACTTGGGGCAACACGACTGCGCTTGATGGCGCGGTTGATCCGATATCGGCGAGTGAATCTGCGGATCGTGGATTTGGCAATTCGGCCCTGTTCGGCGTGCAGGCGGGCTATAACCACCAGTTTAGCAACCGCGTCGTACTTGGTATCGAGGCCGATGTCAGCAAAACGCGTTTGAAGGGCGCGCAGGCGGCCTTCATGCAGGAAGACTGGATTGCTGCTGAAAAGGACATTGCCGGTATTCAGGCAGACACGCATTACGACATTGATTGGACGGGGTCCATTCGCGGTCGCCTTGGTTATGCGCTGGATAATCGCTGGCTTGTCTATGGAACGGCGGGTGTTGCCTTCGCGCATGAGAAGCAGACCCGCGACCAGTACCGCTATTCTGAAGATATCATGGGCAAGGCAAGCTCAAGCTTGTTCTTCGTCGATCAGTTGTCGGGAATGCGAACGGGCGTCACGGTTGGTGGCGGTGTTGAATATGCAATCAACGATCGCTGGTCGGTCATGGCCGATTACACCTACAGCCGCTTTGGCAACCGCAGCTTCAGCTTTGAAAATGCCCGTGCCGGAACAGGGGGCAACTACACGACCAGAGAGCAGACAGGTGTAGAAATTACACCGCCCGATCCATTCTTCTGTGAGATTCTGGGAGGATCGTTCTGCAATCCACGCGAGAAGCCAATCTATAAATATACCGACCACACTGGCAGCTCGAATATCGCCAATGGCCGCAAAGCTTCCAATTCACTGGATACACACACCGTGAAACTTGGCCTCAATTTCCACTTTTAATTGGGGTTAGGTGCGACATTTTGGCCAAGGTGAAGTTTTTTTGCCTTGGCGTTGCAAAAAATAGCGTCCTCAATCGTCTTAATAAGTAGAGCGGTGTTATCGGCTTTACGCGCTGAGAACACCGTCTATCAATAGGGATATTCGAAATGACTGATGCTGCTACACTTGAGCACCCCGTTGCTCTTCCCCGCTCTAAGCGCTTGAAAGCGCGAACGACGGGCACTCACGAACGTCTTGATCAGACCATCATGGCGGGCAAACCATTTGCCAGCCGCGAAAGCTATGCATTGTTCGTTGAGGTGCAGTATCAGTTCCACCGTGACATCAATGCGCTTTATGATGATGCCGCGCTGGAGGTGTTGCTGCCCGACCTAAAGGGGCGCCGTCGCTTTGAGCAGGTTGGTCAGGACATGATCGATCTCGGTTTCGATCTGCCTGCAGCAGATGGCGCGCCTGCCTTCCCTGCCGGAAGCGACATTGATCTGCCGACCGCACTTGGCTGGCTCTATGTGGCTGAAGGCTCCAACCTCGGTGCGGCCTTTCTGCTCAAAGAAGCGCTGAAGCTGGGCTTGTCTGAAGAACTTGGTGCGCGCCATCTGGCCGGTGCTCCTGAAGGTCGCGGACTGCATTGGCGGACCTTCACTGCGGCGCTTGATGAAATTGAGCTTTCTGACGCTGAGGAAGAACGCGTGGTCGCTGGTGCGGAAGCTGCTTTCCGCCGTGTCCATGCACTGGTGCGGAAAATCTTTCATGAGCGTCTCTAACCTGACGACTGCAAATAACGGGGCCGCCCAATTCGCCTATCCCGATGAGCGGCAGCGCGCAGGTTATCTCGCGCTGGGGCTGTTACTGGTCGTGGCGGCTTTGATTGGTTTGAAGATACCTATGATGCCTTCAGCCCTGTTTGTCTTTGGTGCAGCACTTTGCTTTGTGCAGCTTTCATCCAGCATTCTAGGCTGGCTGGAAACCAATAGAAGTACACGCCTTGTCATCGATGCATGGCGCGCACTTGGTACTCTGTCCTTTCTGTTCAGGCTGTGCCTGCTCAGTCTGGTTACGGCAATCGGCTTGGGAGCCGTTGTTTTGAACCCTCATCTTTTCGGGGTGGAACTGGCAATCAATGCAATGCTGTTTGCAGGCCTCATGCTCTTTGTCGGCCCGCAATATCGAGAAGTGAAATTCGTTCCAGAATAAAGATAGTTTGCAATGCGATTCACCCGACAGGCAGAGCTTTCAATTGAGTTTCTTGTTCTTTGCGAGCGAGCACCAGATGGGACTGCACTGACCACCCGTGCTGCTGCAGAAGCCACAGGCACGACAAAAGATCACGCCGCGCAGATCGTTTCAGATCTCATACATCACGGTTTTCTGGTTGGCTCACGCGGGCGCGGTGGAGGCATTCGTCTTGCGCGCCCGGCAAAGACAATCAATGTCGGAACAGTTCTGCGACTGATGCAGCCGGGTTTCGATGAACAGGCGACAAAGCAGTCGGGATCAGATTCAGCATTCGGCATGTTGCTGCAGGCAGCCTTGCGGTCCTTCGTGGCGGCTTTTGATGATTTCACCATTGCAGATCTTGCGATTGAGACCAGTGATGGTCGCCTGGCTTGTCTTGATTGCGATCTGCGCAATCTGATCAACCACGGTCAAATGCTCTCTGAGCTGCGCCGCAGAAGCGAATATACGGATGAGCCTGCCTGGGCGGGCGCATCATGAATGGTGCAACGGATAGTATCGGGGTGCGCGAAAGCTTTAGCGAGCTTGCGCTTTGGGCGGGGGCAAGCCTTCTCGTACTATCCTTGCATGTGGGAGCCGCAATGTGGCTTCTACGCGAGCCGGACATGATAGCGGCCGATGATACACCGCCGGCCGCTATCATGATCGAGCTGGCTGAAACGCCTGAAGCAACTGAAACCGAAGAAAACGAGATATCACCGGATAAAGTGATGTCGGATGCAAGCGCTGCAGCCGAGAAGGTTGAAGAACCTGTCGATGAACCTGTACTCGAGCAGGAAGTGGTTCAGGACGAGCCGGAGCCTGTTGAAGAAGAGCCTCGGGAAGAAATAGCGCAGCTCGATAAGGTTGAGGTTCCGCTACCTGTCGCAAAACCTAAGCCGCCGGAGCCCAAAAAGGAAATCGTCAAGAAGGATGAGCCGAAGAAGAAGCCGGTGAAACAGCGCGAACAGGCATCGGCCAAGCAGGCAGTGAAGGCACAGGCACAGGTCACGCAGTCCAGCCGCAACGCAGCGAGACAGTCGGCTTCCGGTTTGTTTGCATCTTCCATGACACCGGCGCGCTGGCAATCGCGTTTGATGGCGCATCTGGAGCGCCGCAAGAAATATCCATCGGGTGCCAAGTCGCGTCGGGAAGAGGGCACCGTCTATGTTCGGTTTCGCATCGATGATAGCGGCAAGGTGCTTTCTGCGACGCTTGCACGATCTTCTGGCTGGCCGGAGCTGGATAATGAGGTGCTATCGCTGGTTCAGCGAGCTTCACCGGTTCCGGCTCCCCCACCAGACGTCAACAAGACGATCACCGCGCCAGTCAAATTCAACAGACGATAAAAGAAGGGCTGGAAACGAACTTCCAGCCCTTTGATGACTTAGAACTTACGGCTGAAAGAGACCTTCAGATTGCGGCCTGGCATGGCTGTGATGCCGTCAGTCAGATAAGGTTCGTATTCCTTATCGAACACGTTCTCCAGTGCGAGACGCAATTCCGAGTCCTTCATGAAGCCTTTGGTCGGCGTCCAGTTGAAGAACAGGTCATGCACGGCATAGCCCGGCGTTTCTGGTCGATTGTAGCTGAGATCGCCTTTGACATAGGAGGTCCGGTCCTGCTTGTCGACAAAGGTCCCCGTCCAGCCAAAATTGATATCCTGATCCGGCAGCTTGTATCCGAGGGTCGCTACAACCGTTGTCGGCATGATATCGTTGATATAGCTATCTGGCCCATAGATGTTGTTGACCGTGCCATGGCGCCGACCAATCATGTAGGTGACGCTTGCATCGGCGAACATGAAGTCATTTTCGTAATGCGCTTCCAGTTCCACACCACGCGAATAATAGGAAGGCATGTTCCAGTAGAATGGGACTTCGCCGTCTTTCAGGCCAACCTTGTTTGCGCTGCCGACGCGACGCGCCACCGGGTTGGTGACGTGGTTGTTAAAGAACGAGCCGCGCACCATGAACACATCGGAATCGGTAAAGATACCGCTGAACGACGTATCCGCGCCGATATTGATCGTGTTGTTGCGCTCGACTGCCAGATCTCTGCTTGTGCCGGAGGTTTGCGTGCGTCCGCTTTGCACCGAGTAGATTTCGTCAATATTGGGCGCGCGCATGGCATAAGCCCAGTCAGCAAACAGGCGCGTCGTGGGTGTTATCTGATAGGATGCGCTGATCGCTGGTGTGAAACCATGGTGAGATGCTGACGAATAGTCATGTCCGGCTTTTGGATCGTTATAGATCGCAGCTGCATTTGGCTCGCCTTCGGAGCGAACATAGTCATAGCGGATGCCGGGCGTGATGGTCAGCTTGTCGGTAATGGCCATGCGATCACGCATGAAGAAGGATGTTACATCCTGTTTGCCGCCGGGCATGATCCATGGGGCGTAATAGCCATAATTATAGCTTTTGTCGTTCTTCTTCGTGATGTCGAACATCGTCACATCGCGAATGTGGTGGTTATACTGCACACCGTAGTTCAGGCTGTGTTCGATACCGCCAAGCTCGAAGTTGGAGGTGTTTTCAGCTTCGATATGAAAATCCGAATATTTCGCATCGTTTTCGGTACCACCAAGCGATGCCGTGCCATTTACGCCGGTTGCACGTTCAGCATGCATGTCGGTCGAGGAATAGCTCGCCATGATGCGGGTGTTTACGAGGTCGCTGTCGCCGTCATAGGTGTGCTCGAATACCGAAGTGAAGTCTTTCAGCTCACGCCATGCAAGCAGCCTGCGCATTGCTTCCTTATAGGCAGGTGTGCCGGGAACCAGGCTGTTGCTGGTTGGCTGAAGCTGTCCGCGAATGGCCGCGAGTGGTCCCCAATTGGCGCTTTCACCATAAAGAACAGAGGCCTTCACCTTGTGCCCGCCATATTCGCCGGAAAGCTTGCCGGAGAATGAAGTGAGTTCAGAACTTGAGTAATTATAGGTCTCGCCGCCGCCGACACGCATGTTGTCGCTCTTGCGCCAAGTTAGGCTGGCAATACCGTCAAACGTCATGCCGGTGCCGAGATTGGAGCGGCCATAAACCGCGCCGGTTTCCAGAAACTGCTTGTTAGCTGTCTGATATGCGGTTTTACCCCACGCACCCCAGCTTTCGCCTTCGCGCAGCATATCAGCGGCATCCTTGCTCTCAAGCTTCACGGTGCCACCGAAGCCGCCATTGCCATATCGAACCGAGGTTGCACCCTTTTCAATCTCGACGCGCTTGAGCAGTTCTGGCTCAACGAAGATCGTGCCCTGATCGTATTTTTCAAAGTTTTTCGGCGCGCCGTCGAGCAGAACCCGAACGTCAGTCTGTCGCGAGAAACCACGGATCGAAATCGACTGGCCTTCAGTGCGGACGCCTCCCAGCATTGCCACGCCGGGCGTCTTTTTGATGAGTTCGGGAATTGTCGAGGCCTGTGCCTGTTGCATCTGTTCAGGCGTAATCTGGGAGACGCGCGGGTCGAGATCAGCGAAGTTCACGCCGGTAATCTGGGAGAAGCTGATCGTGTCGAGCTGCACTGCTCCGTCAACAGCAGGCACGGCTGCATTGTTTGCAGCCGTTTCACGCTCTAGGCGTACAGTGCGATTGCCGGTAAAGCGATACTGGATATCCGTGTTGCGCAGCAATGCAGAAAGCGCGTCGGCTGGTGCCATGGTTCCGCTGACGCCGGATGTTCTGAGGCCGCTGGTGACGGATGCATCGAATGCGATTTGCAGACCCGTCTGAACTGCAAGGCGATTAAGTGCCGTTGAAAGCGCACCTGCCGGAATGTTGATACTGACTGCTTGCGATGCTGTCTGTGCCATTGCTGGTGCAGTGATAATCGGGCTTAGAACCGTGCCGCTCAAAAGCAGCGAAGCAAACAGCGGGTGGGCGCAGGCAGTGAGAATGCGCGAGGAGGGGCTTTTCATATCGTTTCCAGTCTCAACGTTCAAGGCGTTGGTGTCGGGCATTGGGTGGCTGAGGCATTCGCGCGGGCTGCGCAAACTGCCTTTCACCAACTGGACGAATGAATTGAGCTGTTTGGGACATTTGGACGAAAATTAATTATGCAGCACCGTGAGCAATGACCCCACACGGACTGCTTTCAACTCAAATGCCTTGATAAAATCATCAAGTGCTGTCGAGGGCGCGGAGAGATCGAAGGTGCCGGTGATCCGGCGTTCGGCGAGGTCGCTGCTTGCGATCATCACCTTGCCGGGAAGGTGGCGCGCAATATCTCTGACCACATGTTCAAGCGGCTGGTCCTCGAAAACAAGACGGCCGCTTCGCCAGGATGCCGCAAGTTCCGGATCAACCATCGAAACCGGGCCTATACCATTCCGGCTGTCGTATGAAACGCTGTGTCCCTCATCCAGCCGCAGCGTATCAAGCGGGCTGAAAGCAGATGATGACGCACTGGTCTGCACCTGAACTGCGTGTTCGGTAACAATGACATCTGCGCCGCCATCTTTCAGCTTCACATCGAATTGGGTGCCAAGGGCCGTCACTTCGCCATTCGCGGCCTTAACCGTGAAGGGGCGCTGTGGATCTGGCGCCACAATGAAATAGGCTTCGCCGCGCAACAGCTGCACCTGACGCCCATCATTCGTAATATCGAAAGCGATTGCCGATCCGGCATTCAGCTGAACGGTCGAACCATCGCTTAACTCAATGACCGGCATCTCGCTGCTCGCCGATATAGCATCAGCACGCAAGCGCATCGGCCCGTCAAAGGCAAGGAAACCGCCCGCGAGGGCCGCGAATAACAGCATGGAGCTGACGGCCCCGCGCACTGGGTAGCGCGGCTTTCTGGCTGCGGTTTTTGCAAAGTCGGTGTCTTGCAGCAACAGAAAGCGCGTATCGCTGAAAACGCGTGAAGCCTTGGCAAATGCAAGCTCGTGCCGGGAATCGCTAGCGCGCCAAAGCGCACAGGCTTCGACAATCTCCAGATCTCTGGGCGATGCCTGCAACTGCATCAGCCAGTCGACAGCCTGTTCCTGGATTTGGCGCTCAGCCTTATCGTTCTTCCTTGCCGTCGCGCGCATTATGCCTGATCCAGTTCGTCGAGCCGCAAGAGGCAGTGCATAAGCGCTTTCCGCAGATGCCTGTCTACCATGTTACGCGTAATTCCGAAGCGTACGGCTATTTCATCTGGGGATAGATTGCCGATCCGGTGGGCAATGAACACGCGGCGCTGGCGCAATGGCAGTTCCATGATCGCATCACGCAGGCAGGCGAGGCGGCGCGGCATATCCAGCGCCAGATCAGGATTTGCATCCTTGCTTGCAATGTTTGCGGCTTCGTCTTCAGTGCCACAAAACAGCTTTGCTTCAAAGCGTTCGCGGCGAAACCGATCAAGACCGAGATTAATCGCAGCGCGCGTAAGAAAGGCGCGTAACGACGATTTGCCTTGAAGATCGGTCCTGCGGTCTTTCAGCCTGACATAAAGATCGTGGACGACTTCATTGGCATTGGAGGAGGCGTGCCCACGCCGACGGACTGCGCGGCACAGTTCGTCGTAATAATCTGTAATAGCGGCATCGATATCTGCAATTTCTTGCAGAGGAAAAGCCGAAGGCAGATTGGATTTGTCAGATTGGTTCAAGGCAGGCACCACATTTTCGTGGCGGCACCATAGTTATGCGCTTGTGCAAACGCAATAATATATGAGCAATATACTCATCTTATGTGAATGCTGTTGCATTTCAGCAAAATTGGCCGATAGCCGCAACGATGGAGAGCACTCCACCGCAGCGACAAAGGAAGCAAAACCTTATTTCGGCAACTGGGCCGCAGCCTGCTTGATGGCCGTTGTAATCTGCTGGCAGAAAGGCTCGACGCTTTTGCCAGATGTCTTGGCATAGTCTTCGACGTCGGTTTCCTGCCCCATTGACTGGACTACGCCCTTTTTGCCGGCTGCCTGTGCTTCTTCAAGACCGGATTTGTCGGCTGGTGCCTGCATGATCTTCATGATGGACTGCTGGCTGTCGATGTCTTCCTGTGTCGCGAAGCCTTTGTCCTTACAATACTCGACGATACCGAGCTGGTTCTGTGCTGCTTTATAGAGCGCTTCCGGTGTCATCTGCTGTGTGGCCTGGCCTTGCGCCATAGCGCCGCCTGCGGTGACCGATGCCAGAATAAAAGCGCAGATACCTGCAGTTTTCATCGTTTCAACCTTTCAGTTCTTTTGCATTTCCCACCCGAGCAAACAGATAGAGCGGGTCCGGTAAAACGGAACCCGCCCTGAAAGACTTAAAGGTCATAAAAGGCATCGCGAAATAAAGACCTGCAAAACCGGGTAACAAGTTTTTACTGTATCCGGGGTTTCCAAGGCTTTGTTTCGTCACATTCGGAACCGGGGGTTACGCCCAGAAATACCGCACAATGTGGAAGAACACCGGGGCCGAGAAGACAAGACTGTCGGCGCGGTCGAGCATGCCGCCATGTCCTTCAATCATGTGTCCCCAGTCTTTGACCCCCCGATCACGTTTGATGGCAGATGCCACAAGCCCGCCGAAAAAGCCCATGACGCAAGCGGTCGCGGCCAGCGCACCAGCTTGCAATGGCGAAAACGGTGTGAGCCAGGCAAGTCCAGCCCCCAGAAGAGATGCGCTCGCGACCCCTCCGACAAAGCCTTCCCAGGTTTTGGATGGAGAAATATTGGGTGCAATGCGATGCTTGCCGAATAGTTTTCCGAAAACATATTGCAGCACGTCGCTACCCTGAACGGTTGCCACCAGAAATGCGATCAGCAGCAGCTTCTTGCCTTCGAAGCCCGGAATATCCAGCGTCATCAACGCAGGCACATGGCTGATGCAATAGACCGAGAGCATGATGCCCCATTGCTGCTCGCTGATGCGTTCGAGAAAGCGCGACGTATCTCCGGAAAGGGCAGTCAGCACCGGCATGGCGAGGAAGCAATAGACCGGAATGAAGATGGAATAGAGGCCGTACCAGTCAATCCAGATCAGGTAATATTGCACCGGAATGACCAGCAGGAACATGCCAAGCAGCACGCGATGATCGGCGCGACGGGTTTGTGTAAGCGTCGCATATTCGCGCAATGACGCAAACGAAATGAGCCCAAACAGCACGATCACGCCGCCTTTGCCGAACAGGAAGGCGATGCACATGGCGCCGACCATGATCCACCATGCCTTGATGCGGGCATTGAGGTTGACCAGCGTGGATGAAAGCGGTTTTGGCGCACGCCATGACAAGACACCGGCAACGGCACTGGCTGTGACCAGAACGCCCATGAGGCCAAGGAAGAGTTGGGTTGTTTCGCTCATGGGTGATTACCATTCTGAGGCTGAATATCGAGAAGGCTCTGGCGCGCGCGCGTGAGAAATTCCTTGCGGTCCTCGCCCTCATGGAGCTGAACCGGCGCACCGAAAATCACACGACAAAGAAGCGGCACGGGCAGCATCGCGCCCTTTGGCAACACGCGTGACATGTTTTCAATCCAGCATGGCACCAGTTCAACATCCGGTCGCGCCAGCGCAAGATTGTAGATGCCGGACCGAAAACGCAGCAGCGCCTCATCGGTCATGTTGCGTGTGCCTTCGGGAAAGATGATGAGCGAATGACCATCGGCCAGCGCTTTCAGCATCACTTCCATCGGATCTTGTGTGCGTTCCACCCAGTTGCGTTCCACAAGCACAGTGCGCAGCAGCACTTCAGCCATGAACTGGCGTACGGCATTGCCCCGCCAGTAATCAGCACCGGCGACCGCGCGGGTGCGCGCACGTTCTTCCTGATTAAGACAAGACGAAAGCAGAATGAAATCACCATGGCTGGTGTGGTTGGCGAAATAGATGCGCTGATTGCGCGAGGGTCCGGTGCCGCTCCAGATGGGCCGCACGCCGGTAATCCCGCGTGACAGGATCGCCAGAAACGAGCCGAAAATCGATTGCACCTGATGGCGGATCAGTTCCCGCATATCAAAGCCCCTGACCATGTGGCACGAAGGCCAGAAGAATGAACAGCACGATGGCAAGCGCCAGAAAAAACCGCAAACGACCGATGATGCGCCGGGAACCGGCGATCCTTTCGAAGAGCGGTCGGGTGGGGCCGATTGCTTCACGCAGGCCCATTTTTTCGAGCGTCCTGTCGAGTTCGATCAGTCCTGCCTCTTCAATGGGATTTGCGGCAACCAGCCGAAAAAGTGCTGCATCAAACAGCAGGTGAGCGGCAATTCCGAGAGTGACCAAACTACTCGCAAGAAGAACTGGCCAGACCAGCCAGAAGGTGAGGTCATGCGCGACGCGCAAAAACGGTGCTACAGTCAGTATCAATACGGCCAGTGCAATGCCGAGATAGGCGTTACGCTGCAAACTTGCCGCGATGTTTGATGCCTGCGCGCTCATTCATGCACCTCACTTTCGTGCAGATGCACCGGCCAGCCTTTTGCGCGGATCAGCGCTTCGGCTTCGCGTTGATTGTTCACGCGACCTGTGTTGATGAGCCAATGAGCTGCAACCGTGGCGCTGCGTTGAAAGCCCAACGCGCAACAAATGAGCACCGGACCGTGATGGCGTGCGACTTCGACTGCATCTGATGCAAGCCGCAGCTTTTCTGCGGGAGGCTTGATGAGATCAATCGTGCCGTAGCTTTTCCAGTCGATAGAGTGCGATGGTGGCACCATTTCGGATGCAAGATCAATGACGGTCGAGAAAAATTGCAGTTCTCTAGCCTTTGGGAAACGTCCGAGGAAAACATTGTCGCCAAGCTCGACATGGGCTGGAAGCCTTCGCGTCCAGAAGCGGATATTCAGTCGGGCAAAGAAGCGGTAAGGCCAGAGCAACAGGCGGCTGGCAAGACTGACCGCACCGTCTGTCTGTTTTTCGAAAATACCGGCACCCGCACCGAAATAACCAAGCGCCACGAGCGCCAGTGCGGTTGTGGGCCAGAACCAGAAGATCGCATAGCCGGTGATGCTCAGACCATGGACGACCAGCGCAAGAAAAACTGTTGCCCCCGCAAGATAATACAAGCCGATACGCCGGGATTTCGGGTCTGATGTGAGCTGAAAATCTGCCAAAGGCGATGGCGTGTTGCGTGGAAAAAGCCACAGCGCAAACAGCCCGAGCAAAGCGCCTGCCGGAATATCGACGGCATGATGCTGATAGGTGGTTAGCACCGATAATCCGATCAGCAGACACCAGACATGCCAGACCACACGCATTACATCGCCCATCACGCGACGCATCTGATCCCAGATAATGATCAAAAGCGCGATATGCAGCGACGGCGCCTGGTTAAACGGTTTGTCGAAACCGCCCAGCACATCGAACATGAAGCCGGGCAGGCCGGATGTCTCAGGTTTGACAAATGTGGCTGTCAGCGGAAAGGCGACAAAGCAAAGAACGGCGATAATCTGCGCGGTGAGATAACGCTTTGCCAGCCGGTCCACCTGTTCCGGGCTGTCATTGACGAAAAGTGCTATCGCGTAAAACAGATTGACCGACCAATAGGGAATGATGCTCCACGCGATAAAGGGAACATGGCCTTCCCAGTTGAAAGCGAGGTTCGGCACGTCATCATGGAGCGATGCAAGCCAGTTGGCCGTGCCATAGGTCAGATAGAAAAACGGTCCAAGAAACAGAAGCCAAGCGATTGCGCGGCGGATCACAGGCCACCGCGAGAAACCATCAAGCTCCGTCAATTGCGTGGTCACGCTTCAGCGTCTCCGATGCGTTCGGCAATCGATACGGTAAAGATGCCCCATTGATCGGTGCGCTGTTCGATTTTGCGATAACCCGCTTTTTCGACGAGCTGATCCATTTCGCCCTGTGTGCGGCGGCGCATCACCCATGCCTGTCCGCCGCGATGTGACGTGAGCGCGCGCGCGATCATTTCAAGCTGCGGATGCCATGGCTGGTTGGTGTAAATGAGCAGTGAGCCCGGCTTCTGCACACGGGCGAGACCCGAAAGCGACCGGTTAATGAGCGCATTGTCCGGGAAAAGCTCATAAAGCCCCGAAACAATCGCGAGGTCTGGCTGTGGTGTGACCGTTGCCAGACTTTCCTCATTGAACGCATCGCCTTCTTCCATATGGGCGATTGCTTCAAGACCGCGATCCTTGATGAGCTTGCGGCCAGCCAGCACATTGATCGGCGAGTAATCGCGAAGATGAATGCTGTCCGGCAATTCGCCGGCACGCACCACCGCATCAATCACATAGCGGCCATGCCCACAGGCAATGTCGAGGATATTGGTCGATCGACCTTCGCTTTCCAGCCGCCTGATGGCGTGTCTGATCAGTTCCTCAAGATGCACTTTGCGCTGGCGAATGCCGCGCCAGCCAATGGCTTCCAGAAACTGCTTGTCGATGAGCTTGCCGCCGGGACCCAAGCCTCGTGCTTCATTTTCATAGACATAATCGAGCGTGGAACCTGAATCGAAACCGGTACGACGACCAACTTTCAGACCTTCCGACAAAAGCGAGCCAAAGCCGATAGAGGCGCGCGTCGAGGCCCAATAAAGCCCGCGCGGTGAAAGCAGCGGTAGCGGACTTGATAGTCTGTCAGCCTCATCGCGCGTATGGCCTGCAATATGCGCTTCTGTCAGATCGGTGCGTTGTGGTGCCTCCGCAAAACGCGCCTCGATGAAATCATGGATCAGCGCGAGTGCCGGTTTGCGATCCCTTTCGCCCAGCGTGTCATGGTAAAAACCTTTGAGCACATGGCGCTCTTTAATGCGGCTGCCGAGGTTCTCAAAAAAGCGATGCTGTGGTGTTGGCCGCACGACAAAATCGCTGCCGGAAATGAGCAGCTGTGTCGGAACGGTAATCGCCCGCGCATCATCCACCACGCGCTTTGCCGCCTCATAAAGCTGAAGCAGAATATGCGAGGCGATGGGCCGTGTAATCAGCGGATCGGTGCGATAGGATTCAATACGCTCCCGATCATGGGTCAGAAACTGCGGTTTGACGTAGGAATTGACGAAGAACGTGCCTTTGAGTTTCTGCCAGAGCGCGATGCCCTCTTTGGCGAAAGGCACATAAAGCTTGATGTCGAAGGCTGGCGACGCCATGACAAGCGCACGGATATTGGGCGCATAGTCATGCACCCATGCGCTCGCCAGAACGGCGCCGACGCTCTGCGCAATAAGCGCCACGTCTTCGTTTCTTAGGCCGGTTTCATTGCGGATATGGGCAACGAAACTATCGAGATCGCGGATCGAAGCGCCGAAGGACGGCGAAAAGCCGCGCACGCCCGGAGAGTTTCCATGGCCGCGCGCATCCCAGGCATAGAATGCATAATCATCAAGGCCGAGCTCATCCACGAGATGTTTCACACGCCCGCTATGCTCATGGCCGCGATGCAGCAGAACGATAACGCCCTTCGGCTTTTCGGAGCGGGCAGGCCAGAAACGATAGAACAGCGAAGTGCCGTCATGGGTGACGAAATGGGATTCTAGCGGTTCACGATGTGACGCCGTTTCATGCCCCGGCAATTCTGTGCGCTGGCTCATCATTTCTCCTCTCAACAGGCCTTCTCCCATTTTTCGGGATGAACTCCAAGTTATTCGACCCATTACTATTGAGTAGAATAGAATGTTTGAATAAACGAGCTAAGGCCGGTCGCAAATAGCTGATTTCTACATAATCGTCATTTCCAAAAGTTTCCCGAAAGTTTCTTATGTCTGTTTATCAACTTAAGTCCCGTTTCCAGAACTTGTTGAGACCTCTTGTCGTGCAGCTTGCTACAAAAGGTGTGACGGCCAATCAGGTCACGATTGCAGCTGCACTGGTCTCAATTGTTCTTGGTGCTTTTCTTGGGTTGAACGGGAATGCAGTCTTGTTTGCGCTGGTGCCGGTCTGGCTTTTTCTGCGCATGGCGCTCAACGCAGTTGATGGTATGCTGGCGCGCGAACATGGTCAGAAATCCATACTGGGTGCCTATCTAAACGAGATCGGCGATGTAATTTCCGACGCGGCGCTCTATGCGCCTTTTGCGATTATCGCGCCGTTTTCGGCGCTGTGGATATTCGCCATTATCTTCATCGCCACACTGACAGAATTTGTCGGCGTGACGGCAGCCTCGCTCGGATCAAGCCGCCGTTACGACGGCCCAATGGGCAAGAGCGACCGCGCTGTGGTCTTTGGTGTGCTGGGTGCGTGGATCGCCATTGATGGTATTCTGCCACAATGGATGTTCTGGTTGCAGCCTGTGCTGTGTGCGCTTTTGATCCTCACCGTCGTCAAGCGCATCCGCAACGGCATGGCAGAAGCCCCGAACGCATAAACGCGGGGCTTCTTCTGTCTTGAGAACTATTCGCTTTTAGTTTGCAGAAACAAAAGCCGACATGCTGGTGATCAGCAGCATTCCGACAGTTGCGCCTGCGTCCTGAAGGCCGATGGTCTTTTCCTGAAAAGCTGCGGCCTTGCCGTGCTGGGCAACCATCGTTTTAGTCGCTTCAAGCGCATCTTCTGCAGCTTTGGCGGTGGCTGCAAGCGCATCTGCCAGTGAAGCACCCGCTGATGCTTGTGCTTCAAGCGTTAGAGCGATTGGATCAAGCACATCGAGAAGCGTCTTGTCGCCAACCTTTGCCTTGCCGCGCTCAGCAATACCATCACGATAGGCACGCCAGAATGCGGCAATCTCTGCGGTTCCCAGCTCGTCAATACCGTCACAGGCCTTGCTTGCACGCAGGAAGCCGGTTGCGGTCAGCGTACCCATGGTTGATGGCGCGACGCGGGCCATGGTGGCACCAGCGGTGCGCAGAAGCTTGGCGATGCCTGCAGCCTCACCTTCCGCATGGACAGCTTCCGAAGCTGCTGCAAAGGCCTTGCTCATGGTGATGCCGAGATCGCTATCGCCAACCTTGCCGTCCAGCGCGATAAGGAATTCGCGCTGTTCTGCAAAAAGCTGCTTCCAGCTGTCGAAGAGATTGATCAGATCAGATGCTGTAATGACGTTCATAATCTGACCTCAACCCGCAAAATGCTTGAAGAATGGGGTGTTTGCGGAAGCGGCAACCAGTGGCTCCAGTTCTTCATCAAGATGCAGCACGGAAACCGACGCACCAGCCATTTCCATGGACGTGGCAAACTCGCCGATCCAGACATGCTTGACCTTGACACCACGCTCATCAAACAGCTGCGAAACCCGGCGGAACATGATGTAAAGCTCTTCAAGCGGCGTGCCGCCAAGACCATTGACCAGAACGGCAACTTCGTCGCCGTTGGCATAGGCCTGCTCGGCGAAAATACGTTCCATCAGCTCGTCGATGACTGCATCTGCACTTGCTAGCTTCTTACGGCTGATGCCGGGTTCGCCATGGATGCCCATGCCGATTTCCATTTCATCTTCGCCGATGGAGAAGGTGGCGTGACCGATTTCCGGTACAACGCAGCTCGAAAGAGCAACGCCCATGGTGCGGGTGCGCAGACGTGCCTTATCGGCAAGACGCGTCACTTCATCAAGCGACAGACCATTGGCTGCAGCTGCACCGGCTGCCTTGTAAACAAAGAAGATACCGGCGACGCCACGACGCTTGTGTTCTTCACCGACAACCGAGGACGCCACATCATCATTGCCGACAACCTGTTTGACGGCGATGCCATCGAGATCGGCAAGTTCTGCAGCCATATCGAAATTGATGATGTCGCCGCTATAGTTACCATAGATGTAGAGCACGCCTGCGCCCTGATCGATGGCTTTGGTGACCTGATACATCTGCTCTGAGCTTGGCGATTGGAAGACGCCGCCGACAGCTGCGCCATCGATCATGCCTTCGCCGATATAGCCGAGGAACAGCGGCAGATGGCCGGAGCCGCCGCCTGTCGCAATGCCGACCTTGCCGGATTTGGTATTTGCTGTGACCATACAACGCTTGTCATTATCGACAAAGGTAAGCTCGGGATGTGCCCGATAGATGCCTTCGAGCATCTCAT
>NZ_DAMBKZ010000007.1:199539-251062 GCF_032066345.1 Brucella sp. | reverse complement strand
GTTAAACGCTGGACTGATAGCAGGCTCAGTTCTTGCCGCATCGTTCCTGACTGGCAATCATATTAGCTGCGACCCTGACTGAAGCGTCTTATAGTTGGCTGGCAATTCAACCTCTTTTACCAATGCAGTAGGATGCGCCCACCAATCATTCCAAGAAGCCCCGTGATTGCGATGCCGAGCGTATACCAGATTGCAATAAACGGCATTCCAGATTCTGGACAGTGTAGTGAGTAGATGAGAACTCCTACGGCGCCAGCAACGATACCGGCGACAAGACCGGTCAGAGCAGGATTTGCCGGAGCAAGCCGTCGCATCGCAGCAAGCAGGAATCCAAGCATGGGAAGAGCTATGAGAACAATCAACCACGGACAGACCAACGCTGTCCGCCCCCATATCAACACTTCTGCTTGTCCGGGCTCAGCATTGAGCAACTGGATTGATGCCGCGCCCGCAAGACAAGCCAGCAGTATGGCAAGCGGCAACCAGTGCAATCCCGTGCGAACGGGCCGCGACAAGGTGAATAATGTGGGGATCAGTATCAATAAAAGCAGGACTGCATAGCCGAATTTCATCCAATAAGCGGCCGTGGTCATCGCCAACAGCAAATCGTGACGCGCGCCAAGGAAAACCAGCATAATCGCAAGCCCGCCTGCAATGCCTCCCGTCGCATAACGCATGAAAAGCTGGCGCATTGCATGAGGACCAACTGGTTTGATATCTGCTGTCAGCTTGTCGATCAGATCATCGGTCACGCGCTTTGCCTCCAAATCTTTGCGCTATTGTTGCAAGACCGCGGTGGATGGCGACTTTGACCGCACTCTGGCTCAAGCCGGTGTCACGTGCAGCTTCATCTATGGATTGTCCCTCGATTTTTACTTTGCGGATCAAACCTGCCGTGCGTTCGGAAACACCGCTCAACATCCTGTCCACGTCCATCCGCGCGTCGGTGGCTTCGGCTTCATCGGACACAGGAACATCTTCTTCCAGAGGTGTAGCAGGCTCACGCCCGTGACGGCGTAGATGATCGACGAGCTTGTGATGCGCAATTCCATTTACCCAGGGTAGAAACGCCATGCCTCGATCATAGGTTATGCGTCGGGTATGGATCGCCAGCAAAGTCTCCTGAATAAGGTCTTCTGCTTGCGATTTATCGCCGAAAAGACGCCGTAGAAAATAAGGTTTCAGTCGGCGCGACAAATCCTCAAGCAAGGTCCGATAGGCTGCCTTGTCTCCGTCGAGCGCCAATATCATCAGTTTTTTCAACCTCTCTTCGTTCGAATAGGTCAGGTTACAACTCCCAATCACCGGCATATTCGTGAAAGAAGCGGAAAAGGTTACATCTTCCGAAGAGATGATCACATCGCCGTGATCGGTGTAACCATTTGCCTCTGTCTGTCGAAACTCCTCCTGTTACGCGCCGCTGGCGCCCAGATGAACAGGAGTATCGTCATGACCATCAAACAAAACATCATCGTCCTTCCGGCGCTCGCCCTGCTTGCCGCTATATCTTTCACGCCGGTTTCTTTCGCGCAAGACGCGATGAAAACCGACACCATGAAGTCTGACACTATGAAGAAGGATTCTATGGGCAAGCATGACGCCATGAAAGGCGACGCCATGCATAGCGATACAAAAAAGAAAATGAAGAAACATGACGACAAAGCGATGAAGAGCGATGCCATGAAACAGGACGCGATGCAGTCCGACTCCATGAAAAAGCCTCAGTAATTGTTCTGGCCCGCCAGTCTTCCCTCACGATTGGCGGGCAAGTTACCGGAGCACAACATCATGAAACAGCTCGTCTATCGCCAGCGTCTGCTGACGCGGCTCACACACTGGATTTGGGCGGTAAGCCTCTTCTTTCTGCTGCTGTCAGGGCTACAGATATTCAACGCACACCCCACGCTCTATCTCGGTAACGAATCCGGTTTCGACTATGATAATGTCGTACTGGCAATTTATGCCGTCGATGGGGAAAGCGGCCCTGAAGGTCGTGTCGATATCTTGGGCAAAAGCTTCCAGACAACCGGTTTTCTCGGCGTATCGGGCGCCACAAGTGCTCCCGCCTATCAGGCATTTCCCCCTGCGTTGACCATTCCGTCTTATCGCGATCTGGCAACCGGACGTGTGGTTCACTTTTTCTTCGCATGGGTTCTGGTGGGCACACTCACGCTATGGTTGGTCGGCAGCGTTTTGAACGGGCATCTGAGGAACGAGTTACTGCCATCTGCATTGGATATAAAGAGCCTGCCCGGCGATATTCTGAACCATCTCAAGTTTCGCTTCCAGCATCGGAAAACATATAATCCTATGCAGAAACTGACCTACTGCATGGTGTTTTTCGGGCTTTTCCCGATGGTTATAATTACGGGGCTGGCCATGTCTCCCGGCATGGATGCCGTACTACCGCTAGCGGAATGGCTCGGCGGACGCCAGACAGCCCGCACTCTTCATTTTGTAGCCGTTTTCCTGCTTTGCGCATTCGTCGTCATTCATATCGTGATGGTGCTTGCGGCAGGTCCGTTCAACGAAATGCGATCGATGATTTCCGGGTGGTATCGCGCTGATCTTCCGAAAAGAGACGAGGACAGGTACCCATGAGCAAGCTGAATATTTCCCGACGACAGTTGCTAACTTTTTCCGGAGCCGCAGCCTCGTCCATTATATTGAGCGGTTGTGATGCTTTCGATTTTGTCGGCGACAACGAAAGCGCTACGCGGCATGTCCTCGAAAAGGCGAACGATCTGACCTACCTCATTCAACGGCAACTGCAGGGACATAATGCACTTGCAAGGGAGTATGGGGAAAGCGAGCTGCGTCAGGGTCAAAAACCGAATGGTGAAACCAATCCTGCAACAGAAGAATATGAAGCACTTCGCGCTGCCAATTTCTCAAACTATGTTTTGCAGGTAACTGGTCTCGTGGAAAAACCGGTAAGTTTTTCGCTGGAGCAACTGCGCAAAATGCCAGGGCGCACCCAGATCACCCGCCACGACTGCGTGGAAGGCTGGAGTACAATCGCCAAATGGACAGGTGTTCCCTTGAGCCAGATTCTCGATGTGGCACGCCCCACGTCATCCGCGCACTTTGTCGTCTTCCACTGCTTCGATAGGGTAGACGGCGCGAAAGGGGCAGCGTCATTTTATGGCAGCATAGATCTCATCGACGCTCGCCATCCGCAGACTATATTGGCCTACGGTCTCAACAATCAGGCCCTCCCGGTGGAGAACGGAGCTCCGCTTCGCTTACGCGTCGAGAGACAACTTGGATACAAGATGAACAAATACATCAAGTCGATTGAACTTGTCTCTAGCTTCGCAAACATTCAGGGTGGAAAAGGTGGATACTGGGAGGATCATGGATATGACTGGTATGGGGGAATATGACGCGTCGAAGCCGTCCGAGCCACTAGCCACTATAAACTGCATTGAAAAGGCGATTTGTATAACTCTTGACTGGCAATCAGATCCGCACATGACCGCTTTGCGCTTTATTGCCGTCATCTCGCTCCCAATTGCTTCTGATTGAAAGCTGGCATTAGCGAAGCAACTTCAGTCCTGTGAGCATCGTGACGCTTAGCGCGGCAGAAAGAGCCAAAATAGTGAGGCTCCAGCTCGCACCAAATTGCGTTATACTGGAAGCCATCGCTAACGGTGCAGTGGCGGACACGATTAATCTGGCTGATATGATTTTGCCCTGCATGGAACCGTAACCATCACTGCCGAACAGTGACAAAGGCAAGGTTCCTGAGACAATACTGAAGAGGCCGTTTCCAAAGCCAAAAAGACAGGCAAACATCATGGTCGCAATAATGGATGGAGCTCCGAATAGCAGAACAATGAGGGCTAGCCCCATCAAGGAGGCAGAGATTACTGCCAGACTGATCGGAGCGAGGTTTTTGCCACCGAGCATGTTGATCAGGCGGCTGGCCACCTGAGAAGGTCCGAATATCGCGCCAATAAATGCTGCAGAACCTGCAAGACCGAGCGCGCTCAACATCGGCACCATATGGACCAGAATGGCCGCTGCAACGAGAGCCTGCGTCGAGAATGCCACGAGAATAAGTACGAAACCTTTGCGCCGTTGATGGGCAGGCAGATCACCTGAAAAGGCGGTTGTGACTGTTTCATTCGTTGATCGTTTCCGACCACTCTTTGCAATAGAACGCGCGAGCAAAAGGTGTACCGGCACGCAGAGAAACAAATGGAGGCAAGCGAACAGCAAATAGGTCTGTTGCCAGGTAAGCCAATGTTGAAGGGTTGTTGTAATGGGCCAGAAAATTGTCGAGGCAAAGCCTGCAATCAATGTCAGGTAGGTGATGCTACGCTGGGCAACATTTGGAGCTAATTGCACCAATAATGCAAAGGCTGTTCCATATTGGACGAGGTTTGCGGCGATTTCGATGATCGTTAGCGCACCTGCAAACATCAAAGCATTTGGAGAAAGCGAACACAGTATGAGAGAGACGGCGGCCAGTATCGAGCCTATCGTCATCATGCGACCTGCGCCGTAACGATCAATCCATTTGCCTAACCAGGGAGCCAGAAAGCCCCCGGCTAGCAGAGCAACCGACAGCGCTCCGAAAATCCATTCGTTGGAAACGGAGAAGTCCCGCGCCATGGTTGGCGCGAGAATGCTGAAAGAATAATATAAGGTGCCGTAACCGATATTCTGGGTCAGTCCGAGACCGGCAATGGCCGCAATGGGAAGCCGTTCAGCGCTCATATTGATTTCAACGAAACACGCTTTTCGAGTTTGGCAGCTTCTTCCTTGCGCTCGCTATAACGGTCTGTGAGATCATCCGAGATGCCACGCGTCAGAAGTGTAAACTTCATTAGTTCTTCCATCACATCGACCACGCGATCATAGAACGACGAGGGTTTCATCCGTCCAGCGTCGTCAAATTCCTGCCATGCCTTTGCGACGGATGACTGGTTTGGAATGGTGATCATTCGCATCCAGCGCCCCAGAATGCGCATCTGATTGACGGCGTTGAAGCTCTGCGATCCGCCTGAAACTTGCATCAATGCCAAAGTTCGGCCTTGCGTCGGACGAATTGCTCCACCCGGCAAAGGAATCCAGTCGATCTGCGATTTCATGACAGCGCTCATGGCTCCATGACGTTCGGGACTGGTCCAGACTTGGCCTTCAGACCAAAGCATTGCCTCACGCAATTCCTGAACCTTCGAATGCTCTGCTGAACCATCGTCTGGCAAAGGAAGACCATTGGCATGAAAGACACGCGTTTCAGCACCCATCGCATCGAGCAGACGCTGCGCTTCCAGCGTCAGAAACCGACTATAGGAACGGTCACGAAGTGAGCCATAGAGCAAAAGGATACGAGGCTTATGCTTTGGAAAGTCGGCGCGTAATGCATCCAGGTCAGGCAATGCGAAGGAATTCTGATCGAGGTTCGGCAGGTCCATATCAGCGGGACTTTCTTTGATAGGTGATGACTTCTCCGTCCTCTTTGGTGAATGACGACACCGGGTTTTCCAGAATGTCGAGAACCAGTTCTGACGGACGGCACAGTCTGGTGCCAAGTGGCATTTCCACGATTGGACGATTGATCAGGATAGGATGCGCCATCATGAAGTCGACCAGTTCATCATCGGTCCATTTGGGATCGGACAATCCCAACTCGGCATATGGTGTGCCTTTCTCGCGAAGGAGTTCGCGAGGCGTCATCTGCATTGCTTGAAGCAATTCGACCAGTCGTTGTCGCGAAGGCGGATTTTGTACATATTCAATGACGACAGGCTCTTCGCCGCTGGCACGGATCAAGGCCAATGTGTTGCGAGAGGTGCCACAGTTCGGATTGTGATAGATCGTAACTGACATCAGAGTTTTCCTGTTTCCGTGACTGGCTTTTGATTGGCACCGCGTTCGTACCAGCCCTTGGAGCGGTTCACGATCCAGACGACCGAGAGCATGACGGGAACTTCAACAAGAACGCCAACCACTGTTGCGAGTGCTGCGCCAGATGAGAAGCCGAAAAGGCTGATTGCTGCTGCTACTGCCAGCTCGAAGAAGTTTGAAGCACCAATCAAAGCCGAGGGACCGGCGACGCAATGTTGCTCGCCTGAAATGCGATTCAACAGATAAGCGAGGCCGGAGTTGAAATAAACCTGGATGAGAATAGGGACGGCCAGCATCGCAATGATCATGGGCTGTGCGATGATCTGCTCTCCTTGAAATCCGAATAGCAGAACAAGTGTCGCCAAAAGCGCAATCAGGGACAGCGGCTGTAGCGTTTTGAGCATTGCATCGAAGGCTCGTTGTCCACCGCTGGCGAGAATGCTTCTGCGCAGGATTTGCGCGATAATCACCGGAATGACGATATAGAGGACAACCGACAGAACGAGCGTGTCCCACGGGACAGTAATTGCCGACAGTCCGAGCAGTAGCCCCACGATTGGGGCAAATGCCACAACCATGATAGCATCGTTCAGTGCGACCTGCGACAGCGTGAAATGCGGCTCGCCGTTGGTCAGGTTGGACCAGACAAACACCATTGCCGTGCAGGGGGCGGCCGCCAGAATAATCAGCCCAGCAATGTAGGAGTCGATCTGGTCTGCAGGTAGATAAGGGCGAAACAGCCAGCCGATAAATAGCCAACCGAGAAGCGCCATAGAGAATGGTTTGACGGCCCAATTGATAAAGAGCGTGACGCCGATGCCACGCCAGTGCTCAGTGACCTGTCTCAAGGCGCTGAAATCAATCTTGAGCAACATCGGAATGATCATGAGCCAGATGAGAATAGCGACTGGAATGTTGACCCTGGCGACTTCAGCAGATCCGATTGCATGAAATAGTGTCGGAAAGAAATGGCCCAGAGCTACGCCAGCGACAATGCAAAGAGCCACCCAAACAGTCAGATAACGTTCGAATGTGGACATCAGTTATTCTCCACATTTGTCTGTGTGCTACCTTCCATGGTGCCGATTTCTTTCAGATGATTTTGAATCGCAATGCGGTCTATAGTGGTGTGGGGAAGGCTCAGGAATGCTGATATCCGGTTCTTCAGAAAGCGGGCCGCCTGCGCAAAGGCGAGTTGCTTTTCTGCGTCATTTCCTTCAACAGCGGCAGGATCCTCAATGCTCCAGTGGGCTGTCATCGGATGACCAATCCAGACAGGACAGGCTTCTCCGGCAGCGTTATCACAAACCGTGAAAATGAAATCCATCCGAGGGGCGTCGGTACCTGAAAACACGTCCCAGCTTTTTGAGCTCAGATTCTCGGTGGAATAGCCCAGGGCGTCCAGCTCCGTGATTGCGAGAGGATTTACGTTGCCTTTTAGCTGACTACCCGCCGAATAGGCGTGAAAACGACCTTCGCCGTCCTTGTTCAGAATTGCTTCGCCCAAAATTGAGCGTGCGGAATTGCCCGTGCACAAGAAGAGCACGTTGTAGATCCGATCCGTCATTTTATCAGTCCGTTTATGGATGGCAGAATTCATCGGCCATGGGTTACTGGGCGACCGTCTTCGGTTCGCAACAGGGTGTCAGGCTTTTTATAAGAGGTGCGCAGAGCTCAGCACTGCCGCCACAGCAGTCCTTGATCATGAAAAGGGTCAGATCGCGAAAACGGTCGAGGTCGGCGCGATAGATGATCGAACGGCTCTGACGTTCGCCTTTCACAAGTCCAGCGCGAGATAATGTCGCCAGATGCGCGGACATCGTATTCTGCGGCACATCCAGCATGCGTGCCAATTCACCAGCAGGAATACCTGCAGGTTCGTGTTGCACCAACAGACGGAATGTATCCAGTCGTGTCGGTTGAGCCAGAGCAGCGAAAGCGATTATTGCTTCTTCATTTTCCATATATCTAGAATAATCGATATAAAAGGCCAGTCAATAGGCAAAGCTGTTTCGACACATTGTCGCCAGTTCGTAAAATTGTCCGGCTGCCTAGCTCCCAAGTCGCCCGGAGGCGTATTGCGCAAGACCTGGGGAATTCACAATTGATAGTTGGTACAGCAGCATTCATACATTGGCAGCATTGTTGATATGGATAGCCGCGGACCGCTGTTGAGAACCGCAGATTATATGACCAAGGAAGCATTTTTAGCGAAGCAGCCAGTCTGAGTTTACAGCAATGGAATTGGAGCCTTATTTGCTTTCTCCTTACATAAAGCGCATGATGATTATAACGACAGTAATTGAAACGGGTGCTGTCATTTGAGCTTCAAATGCCTGACCCGCAACAAAGGAGGACGAAATGTCTTCCATCGCGTTGAATTCCAGAAACATCACTATGATTTCGCGACTTCTAAGGGAGGCTCGCAAACCCGGCGACACACAAGATTTGCGCACTGATGCTGCACGTTATCTGGCGCGTCGATTTCAGGAGGGAACACGTGACGAAGGCCGGCTACAGATCGCCCTGACACAATTTATCAAAAAACATCGAAGAATGGCAAATGCCGTCGATCGTTGCGATGACGAAGGCGACGCAGTAAAAAGCGAAAAGTAATGGCCCTTTCATTTCCAAACCCCAGCAGAAGTTTCGATGATCTTGAGGTGGGCGTGCGATTTGTCGGCTACGATGGAATGACCTCCGTCCCATTTCTAATCGATAAGCCCGCCCTGGAGAAGAATGGCGCCATTGCAGCGACGGAATCATCGCTTCTTGCTGCCTTCGACGCCTCACGGAAACTGATCTACGATGCTGCTCGCGAGGTCTATTCACAGGCTCGGCAAACTTCCTATCGCATCACCGTGGAGGACATGAATTAGCTTTTTAGGCAACGATTGAGCCGGTCTGCCGTCGCAATTCAGCCTCAGTTGCTTTGCTCAAATTTAAAGCGCATGGTGCATGTCTCGACAGCTTTTGAAACGGGCGCTGTCGGTTGCGAGTGCATACTCCAGCCCCAATACAAGGAGGACGAAATGTCTTCCAAAATTATCAAGCCCTACTTTGGACCTACCGACTTTCGAATGATGCGTGAAATACTGCGACGCGCCGGCTATCGGCTTTACGATACCGCAGAAAACCGTGCCGCTCACATATTCGCAGCAAGGCTACTCATTCAGGAATTTCAATCTGGACGCTCATCATCGTGAGGGATACCGCAGGTTTCTCGGCAAGATGCCCGTAAGAATGTGGAAGTATCTCCAGCGGTGATTTGAACCATCACTGGACTGGTCCCGTAAAAGAATTAGTTAATTCCTCAAAAACAGGAAGTTTTCAAAATGCCCCGTGGTCAGAAAAGAAGTAACCGAGAAATAAGAAAGCCAAAGAAAGATAAGGTCAATGAGAAAAATGCGTCAACAGATGTTGTTGCAGGTCGCTTTAATACTCCTGCCAATGACTTGATCAAAACCAAACGGCATTAGTTATAGCTGTGTCTCCCACTTTGCTTGGTGAGGAGACACAACCTGTATCAGGATTTAATCATGCCAACATCTAAATTTAGTTCAATAGGCAATTTGTATTGCGAAGGAAAGAACCTCGGTTCTGTTAGCTACAGTATTTCCATACTCACGGAAGGCGAGAAGACGTTTACAAAGGGCGTCTTGTGGGCAAGCATGGATATACTCCGGTAGGCTTATCTAGGAGATCTTGTTCAATTATCATCGGAAAAAGGCAACGGTTTGCTGAACGTGGACGTAAAGAACGTCGGCACACATGGAAATGCTGACTTCATTATAGTTGGAAAGCAGACGTTTTAGGACGTTGCATACCAGTACTTAATAGACGTAGGAACCGAGCACCCACGCGACCAATCCGATGTCGATGCATATGATGAGAAACGCGATCAGATACACACTCAATTTACGATCCAAAGATTTTTGGGCTGACATTCTATCCTCGCCAGATTGATCACGTGTCATTGAGACGATGCCAGCCCGGTAAGCTCCTCGTGAAACAGGCCTCTCGATCCTTAATCGAAGTCGCCATATTCAGCTCAACGTCAGGAAACGCGGATTATCAGCCATGGGCCAACCTCAATCGGAGCCGCTTTCGAGGAGGCCATCGTAAGACCAAGGATTTTGCAGTGACTTGCGGGGCCGTATAGCCACCCTCATTCTCCCAGGCTTCCAGTTCTCTTTGATTGGATTGTGATAGCCGTTGGGCGCGGATTGCCAAAAGTATGTCCAGCATCTGCACAGGATCTTGGCTTCCGTCGCTGAAAAT
This sequence comes from Brucella sp., assembly GCF_032066345.1. NCBI lineage: Bacteria > Pseudomonadati > Pseudomonadota > Alphaproteobacteria > Hyphomicrobiales > Brucellaceae > Brucella > Brucella sp. Next base: position 240,922 of record NZ_DAMBKZ010000007.1, on the reverse strand, counting down.
TTCACAAAGGTGTTTGGCAGCTTCCAGGCGAGTCTCTGGTTTTTCGCAACCCTCCAGCGAATATCCGGAACGTTGCAGGAAAGCACGAAGCGAAGGGAAATCTTCTGGGCCAAAGTAGGATAGACGTGAAGCGGAAGACATCGCGTGTCCTCCTTCATTTTGGGGCAGGAGATTATTCTCTCCCAACGACAGCGCCCGTTTCAACTGCTGTGCATAAAAAACAGTGCGCCTTTTCGACCTAAAGCGCAAGTAGACATTCGGGGGCGGCCCAAGCAAGGATATCTTCACATTTTTGCCAACAGTTTCCACTGACCCGGAAAACGGCGATGCCCTATTGGTCGAACGGGGGGATCGCACCTCCTGAACTGATCCGCGATCCCTTCGAAGCGCCGCCGAACGAACTCGCGGAAGCAAGAGTTCCCAGGTAGGTAGAATTCGTGCAAGCTATTCAGATAAGAGTGGTATAATCCATTTCAACGCGCAATAAGGCGCGTTCGATCGTTGAAGATCGGATTTCATCATGAAAAATGCCCAATGGATAAATTCCGCTTTTGGCGGAGCGATAGTTGGTGCGATTGCAACAATGGCTGTTGGCTTTACCTTCGGCGGCTGGGTCACGGGAGGGACGTCAGAACGTCTTATCGCGTCCAATATGTCTGACGGTGTGGCACTCGCGCTTACACCATACTGCCTGGAAAAATCGAAGAAAGATCCCGAGGCCGTAAAGGTGATGGCCGAATACAAAGCCGCACCGGCCTATTCGCGCCGCACGCTTATCGAAAAATCCGGCTGGGCCACGCCGTTGGGAGCGGAACAACCGAATGCTGCGCTCGCCACAGCATGTAGCAATGCGCTTGCTAAAGCGCTTTAGCGCGAATGCAAGCGTGCATTAACAGGAGGCTGAAATGAAAAAGGAGCGTTCATCCACATCGTCTGAACACAATCAACCTGTACGTCCGCGCCATGAAGAGGATCAGGCTGCCAGTAAAGGCGACCTTAGAAATGCTCATCGGCAGATGAGTGAACACTCCCGGGATTGGACCAGGCTTGCAAACATCTTGCGACGTGCGTGCGGTGGATTTTCCCGCTCGCGCACGGGACGTCATGGACCGAGAGGTGGTAAACCCGATGAGAAATGATACAACCGCACTCGAACGGAAGGTTCTGGCTCACGAACAGATACTTCAGGTCCTTATCGGCCATCTGGCTGAGACTGAGCCCAAGTTTCTGGATCGATTGAAGGCAGTGTTTACCCGTCATCATAATCTTGGAGTAAATGAGCAGGACTATTTTGACACAGCTCAATATGCAGAGCAATTCATTCGTGAAATTGAGAAAATGCAGGAATACAAAGCAACAAGATAATCTTCGTTGGCTCATTGGAATCTAAGAAAAATTCGAAGGCAACTACTATCGCCTTTCAATCACTGCTGGAAGCATTATCGCGCTTAAATCTTGGACTTGCTTATCGCGCTCCGCACACGACGCTTGAACCGGGCTATTCGGCGACATAAACGGATAGTCAATTAAAGGCTCCACTCCAAGAACGCAGAGCCCAGTTTCGTCGAACAGAGCACATTGCCAACCCAAAAATGCGGAGTGTTGGTTGGTGGCCAGTATTCGAATAAAAAACGTGTGCCGACTGCCAATCGAACCAAGCGGCTCCTTTTTATCTGCCATCCTCAAACAGGATGAGAACACCATCGTTTATGGTTCTTCTATTAAACCTGACAGCCTCATAGAAACGCCCGGGAGGACTTCAGCTCACCATCAATTGCTCCGGCAGACGATAAGAAAGGGAATGTAATGATTGTAAACGTTGGAGCCGCAAGGCGCGAATGGGCAGATACAGCCACAATCTATAACGAAGCACTCAGAGTATCTCATACAGAAGCTACATCTGATGGAGGCCTGCAGATCAGTTTCGTAGCATGCGCCATTCATGGTCGAGAGCGTGGTTCATCCCATTATCGATATACCGTCATCCTTACATCAAGCGAGTTGGCGATCCTAACTGCACAAACTAAACTTGATTGAGCGAGACTGTGAGCCTCGAAGGAGCCGGCCACTAATTGGTATAAACGTTAAACGCTGGACTGATAGCAGGCTCAGTTCTTGCCGCATCGTTCCTGACTGGCTATCAGCGCATCGCCCACTGGCAGGGCTCAAATGTTCTTATCCTTTCACGGTACTAGCAAGGGTTGTCTGCCTTGCGCTGTGTGACGTTTAATCCGGATGTTCTCGTCAGCCGGAAGTAGCAGGACTCGGCAACATTCAACTAAAGGATTTATAGTTAGGATAAGAAGCTTTACCGCGCTTATACGTAGGGCTCGTCGGTTGCGGCTGGCGTTGGCAGGCAGCCAATGCGATCGACGTGCCCAGTTGCCACGGACGTTGTCTCGCTGAGCTCGATACCGAGTGGAGCTGAGCAGTGTTCGACACGGGGTCGCACTTCCTTGAAATCTTTGCGCGACAACGCAATCGAGTTCAAGCTTCAAGCCCCTTCCAAAGACGGCTTTGCTTTCCAGCGAAATAGCGAGGCGCGATCACTATGAGCTTGCCCCCAATGAAACAACTTTGCTATCATTGATTAGCGAGGAGACCTGAATATGTTTAGAACGCCAACATATACTGTCGGAGCTTTTCTCTTTGGATTTTTTGGCTGGAGCCAACTTGCTGCTGCTGCTGATCCATGTGCGGGTGTCGATCAAAGCCTCACCAAAGAGAACAAGGCGCAGTATGCTACACTTATCGCCAAGAGCCTGGATAAGAAGGTGAAGCCCACGAGCATTGAAATTGATACGGCTCTTCGTTCTGGAACCTGGACCGTCATATACGCATCGACGCCTATTGCTGACCCAGGCTATTTTTTCTTCGACAGTTCCTCCGGGGCACCAGTGTTCAAGGACGTTTGGGGTGGTATGCCTGATGACGGAGATGGGCCTGTTTTGATTAAATGGGCGCGTAAATTGGGGGCCAACAAGGAAATCTCGTCTTGCTTTTCGCACGTCGTGATGAGTAACTGATGCTTTGATCCGGTCCGGTCTGAGGTGCGTTGAGTTGTGCGCTTCCGATTAAGTAACCGATAGCTCGCGATCGCGTCTGCGGACTGTAAGGTGCGGATTCCGAGTCTTGTTGGCGTATTTGCGTCTAAAAAGTTTTGGCTACAGTAAGTCACTGTAGATTGCTGTTATCCAGATCGCGTCAAGCAAGAGCCATAACACACCCAACCACATGATTGTACGGCTGTTATCGGTTCTCATAGCCACAAGCGCGATGAGTAGTCCTGCGGCAATCCGTGCCAGATACCACGGTCCAAGCTGCTCGAAGTGTTCTCTACCTTTGATATAGGTGTCCATCAGATCGAACACGAAGGAAGCGGCAAACAGCGCAAAGAAAGCATGTCGCCTGCGCAAAAAGAAACTTTCCCGTTCTGACAATTCCTGAATGTGGTCGGGATAAAGCAGCGTTGACATCAAAAAGAACAATGATGTGTAGATCAGAACAAAAATGTATATCCAGAAATGCCAGTTCTGGATCTCGCGAAGTGCAAACTCCCACCACCAGAAATGAATAGCCCCAAGCAGCAAGGCAATCGACCAGACAATCTGCGCATGCATGCGATCGGTTCTCACCGGCTCTTGGAGTCTTCTGGAAAGGCCGGAAAGGACGCGAGTGATGGAAAGGCCGAGAATGAGGCTCACCAATATCCGCAGATGTCCGTACGCGTCCATTTCAAGGCTCCGTGATCGTTCGATTGTCCGCTGCACCTTATGCTTAAAGCGGCTGGCTATTCAACACGCGTGGACGTCGTGAGGCCGTTCGCCAGCGATTTAGCTCAGTACTGTGCGGGCGACGACCCTGACCTCGTTCATACTTCGATATTTGCCAGTGGTTCAGTGAGTGTATTGATCAGTGCTCTCAGACCTGACGATACGTGGCGACGCCCCGAGTGATACAGGCACAGTCCCGGAAATGCGGGGCACCAGTCTTCCAGAACCCGCTTTAGGCGACCGTCTTCCAGCGCATCTGCCGCAAGGTGATCGGGCACGAACGCGATGCCGATCCCGTCGATTGCGGCTTCAACCATTAGCGGTTGGTCACTCAATGTGAGAGGACCGGAAACGTTGATCCGTTCGACAGCGCCCAAATGTTCAAATTCCCATCGGAAAATTGCTCCACTTTCAAACCGGAAGCGGATGCAATCGTGGCGGTATAAATCCCGCGGTAAGACTGGATGTCCTCGACGCTCGAAGTACTCTGGGGATGCAACAGCCGCAAAGCGCACCTCTCCCATTATCGGGATGGCCACCATGTCTTTCGGCACTGCCTCCGCCAATCGGATCCCGGCATCGAAGCCATCGGCGACGATATCGCTGAGCCTACCATCGCTGACTATGTCGAGATGGACCTGAGGATACTCTCGCAGGAAGCGTGCGAGCACCGGCCGCAATACCATCCGGATAGCCCCTTCGCTGGCATTGATCCGTACGGTTCCACTCGGGACCGGATCATTTCCCTCCAGATCCTTAACGGCTTCCTCAATTGAAGCCACCGCAGGGCGCAGTTTTGCGGCAAAGCGCTCTCCTGCCTCCGTCAACGAGACGCTGCGAGTCGTTCGGTTGAACAGGCGGACGTTCAACCGCTCTTCGAGAACCTTGATCGAATGGCTGATCGCCGAAGGCGTCATGTTGAGTTCCTGAGCGGCGCTCCGAAAACTGCGATGGGTCGCGACCGCTAGGAATGCGGCGAAGGCCGCCAGATCGTTGCCCTTAGATTGGTGAATTGCTTTCATCATCACGGCAAGAATTGCTCAGATTGTTTCGGTAGTCAACGCGTCATAAAGTGGGACGGGGCGGGTTACCGGATGGTTTCTCGCAAGGGCCAGGCCGCCAACCCCACCAGTGGCCCGCGAAGAGAGGAGAAATTAATGAAGATGAAAGCTGTTGTGATGACCGGGGCGAACCGCCCCTGGGAAGTTCAAGAGGTTCCCGTACCCAAGGCAGAGCCAGGACTAGTCCTTGTGAAAGTTCACGCATCCGGCATGTGCTATACGGACGTCTGGGCGACCCAGGGCGCAGGCGGTGACATCTATCCGCAAACCCCCGGTCACGAGGTGGTCGGCGAGATTGTTGAGGTCGGTGCGGGCGTTCATACACGCAAGGTGGGAGACCGGGTCGGCACCACCTGGGTGCAGTCCTCTTGCGGCCGATGCTCGTACTGCCGCCAGAACCGACCATTGACCGGCCAGACGGCCATGAACTGCGATTCACCCAGAACGACCGGTTTCGCGACGCAAGGCGGGCACGCAGAGTACATCGCGATCTCGGCCGAAGGTACTGTGTTGTTGCCCGATGGGCTCGACTATACGGATGCCGCGCCTATGATGTGCGCGGGCTATACCACCTGGAGCGGTCTGCGCGATGCGGAGCCGAAGCCCGGTGACAGGATCGCGGTGCTGGGCATCGGCGGGTTGGGCCACGTCGCACTACAATTCTCCAAAGCATTGGGATTCGAGACCATCGCGATCACGCATTCACCGGACAAGCACAAGCTGGCCACCGATCTCGGCGCTGACATCGTCGTCGCCGATGGCAAGGAGCTGCTGGATGCCGGAGGTGCGGACGTTCTTCTGGTTACGACAAATGACTTCGACACCGCCGAAAAGGCGATCGGGGGAGTAAGGCCCGACGGGCGCATCGTCCTTTGCGGACTAGACTTCAGTAAGCCGTTCTCTATCCCGTCCGACGGCAAGCCGTTCCACATGATGCGTCAACGGGTGATTGGTTCCACGCATGGGGGACAGCACTATCTAGCCGAAATTCTTGACCTTGCCGCGAAGGGGAAGGTCAAGCCAATTGTCGAAACCTTCTCGCTGGACCAGGCAACGGAGGCTTATGATCGGCTTTCTTCCGGCAAAATGCGGTTCCGTGGTGTGTTTCTACCCTCCCATGGATAATAATCTCGTGTTTATAGGAGTTCTGGCGATCCCGTATCGCCGGAATTTCTTTCGTTCAAGAACGGAGCGATGCGTTTTGGCGGATGAGATCTTTAGCGCGGTGGCTGCGTGGCGTTCCGTCATGTCGTCAATCGTTCTGGCACGTTCCAATATGGAGTATGCGACCACTCTGCTGCTGGCAGACGTGGCGGAAAGCTCAGAAAGGCTTAAAGTTGGATGGGACTGTTCCTCTTCGAGCAGGAAGTGCTGCAAAAACTCTTTTCCTTGTTACGTCCATGGAATTACGCTCGGATTTTTGACTTTGCGAATTCTGGGATAATACTCCTCAGCCACAGGAAGTGAGGAACAGTGGGTGGCCAGTTCGAACCCCTTCAAGAGCTTAGCTAAACACAGTTGGTTTGCAGTGGCCCCGAAGCAGTCATCCAGTACCGCCCCTTTGACCAGGCCACTCTCACGTCGCCATGTGCCGATCCCATATCTGCATCAGTGCTGTCACAGCTTCGTTGATATCGCCGCCATCAGCACCGTCCCGCGCTTCAAATGCAATTCCCATCAGGAAGGTATGAAATAGGTTCGCTAGCCCCCGAATATTCGTGGTGCTGACAAGCTCTCCCGCATCGACCGCACGCCTGATGCAGGTTTCGATGCCTCCACGATTTCGCATCCGGTCGGCTGCGAGCACATCATCTACGTGACGATTTTCGGGCGCACAGTTGCTGGCACCGAGGATCATCAAGCATCCTGGCGGGTGCGTCTTATCGGTTTGCATCTTTGCTGAAAGCCTCAGAGCGGTCTCGATAGCTTCGCGCGGTGGTAGTGTCTCATCCTTCAGGCTCGCGGTTACGCGCCCGTAGGAGGACTGATAGCGCAGAACGACCTCGTCGAAGAGGGCTTCCTTAGACCCAAAGGCCGCATAAAAACTTGCCGGAGAAATGTCTCCCATCGCAGCTTTCAGTTGATTGAGAGAGGTCGGCTCATAGCCTTGCTCCCAGAATAGGATCATCGCGGCATCCAGTGCCTTCTCCCTGTCAAACGCTCTTGGCCGCCCCGTTCGAGCCATAATATACCTCCGTAAATTTATTCTGTACTATTCGATCCAGAATATCTTGCCAAGTGGTTGTGATATAGATATCTGGATCATTCGATCCATATATCAAGGCGCATATAGTCGATGAAAGCTACCGAATCTGACAACGATACCGAACGATTGCCCATTGCTGGCTTACTCGCACTGGCGATGACTGGCTTTATTTGCATTCTCACAGAGACGCTCCCCGCGGGGCTACTGCCGCAAATCACTGACGGTTTGGGCGTTTCTCCATCCCTCGCTGGCCAGATGGTGACCGTCTACGCCCTCGGTTCGCTGCTAGCGGCGATTCCTTTGACCATTGCCACAAGCAGTTGGCGGCGCAGGACAGTCCTGCTGTCCACCATCATTGGGTTTCTGATCTTCAACTCGGTTACAGCGATTTCGTCCAACTATACGCTTACCTTGGTCGCACGTTTCTTTGCCGGCGTTGCCGCTGGTTTGGCCTGGAGCCTTTTGGCAGGCTATGCAAGACGCATGGTCCCCTCATACCAACAGGGGAAGGCAATGGCGATCGCTATGGTAGGCACGCCGATCGCGCTGTCGCTCGGCGTGCCGATGGGGACATGGCTTGGTGCGCGGATCGGCTGGCGAACCGCCTTTTGGATTATGTCGATATTGACATTGGTCCTGATCGGCTGGGTCGTAATGAAAGTGCCTGACTATCCAGGCCAGAAGAAGGGCGATCGACTGCCACTGCTTCGGGTATTTTCAACCCCCGGTGTTCGACCAGTCCTTTCCGTTGTCATTGCATGGATGCTCGCTCACAACATTCTCTACACCTACATCGCGCCCTTCGTTGAGTCGGCCGGGATGCAGGATCGGGTCGACCTTGTTCTCCTGGTCTTTGGATTGGCTGCGCTCGTCGGTATCTGGATGGCGGGAAAGCTGGTCGACCGTCTCTTGCGAGCAACCGTGCTGACCAGTTTGGCCGCCTTCGGGCTGGTATCCCTGCTTTTCGGAATCGTTTCGATCTCGCCTTGGGTGATATATGGTGGCGTTGCCATTTGGGGCCTAACATTCGGCGGCGCCGCAACGCTCTTGCAAACCGCCCTGGCTGACACCGCGGGTGATGGTGCAGACGTTGCACTGTCGATGAACGTCGTCGCCTGGAATGGCGCCATCGCAGGTGGCGGGATCATGGGCGGTATTCTTTTGGATGCGTATGGACCCACGGCGTTTCCCTGGGCGCTGACCGTTCTGCTCGTCATCGCCCTTCTGATCGTTTGGTCCGGACGGGTGCGCGGATTTACGCCAGGTGCACGTACCTCCAACGCAAAGGGGGGGGACACTGACGCCTCACTAAGACAATCATCGGTCCTATCGTTGCGGCGATGGGGGAGCCATGTCTCCTATTGGCGCGTAGTAACAACGGGTCAGCGGTTCGATTTCGTTCAATGCGAAAATGCTATATCGCTTTTTGTGATGTGAGTTCATGCCGAAGCGCAACCTCGGTGTTCCTTTTCTACATGAATGGCGTCATGTTTGTACCGAGGTGAAGTGGAACAGAGATCTTGACTAGCGATCTGAACAAAGCTTTGACTTAGGTGGCGGGTTAAAAGCCGCTCCTATATTCTTGACTCTACGTCAAAAACAAATGAGCCGCTAACAAATATTCCGCCCAATAAACTTATGCGACCGTCTTTTGACGTGGGTGTCGCTCTTGCGCGTCTCGGAGAGGGACTTGAGCAGTCGCCAGTGGAGAGAGGGAACATCGAAGAGTTCTGGTTTGTCGAGACCTTTCATCGCTGTGGTTCAATGAGGACTTGATGTTGCAGAAGGTGGTGCGCGATATTCGCTCAACCGATCACGCCCTGACCATTGCCCGCGATGGGATGACAAGCCAAACACATGTGCTGTCGTTCAATATGGGCTGCCTGAGAACTATTCGTGTTGCTCACCGGGGTCGACCTCGGTTTCGAAGAAGATGACCAGTTGTTGCTAGCGCGCCAGATGTTAGGGCGGCGGTTTACCGGCCGTCGCGCCTCGTCAAAACTGCCGGGTTCATTGAACAGGTGCTGGCGAGGCCATTGGTTTCAGCCAGCATCATCGCCGCAAGCTCGATATCTCACCCCGTGCTGCCCTTCTCGTCTTGTGCGAAATGATCGGAGGGTCGGAGGTTTTGCGTTTGGGGCGTTTTTACAAGATGCAGTCAAGGCTACCCGGATGACCGACGCATTTCCTGGAACCTTCACCACAACGTCAGAATCTATTGGAAATACGGCGGACAGCTTCATTTTTAGAAGGTTGCTTATACGTTGGGGGCACCGATCATCATACTCGCTACTATCCGAAAGGCGGGCAATTCCATGATCAATACGTTCGATCTAAACAGGTATTGACAATGAACCTAATCATAGATAAATTATATCTACGATTAGGAGATTCATTATGAAACTGAGCGAAGGCGTTGAGCAGGCTATCCACTGCACGGCATTCCTGGCCGGACTGTCCGACGACGGCGTCCTGTCGGCAGCAGCACTAGCCGAACTCCACGGCGTATCGACGAGCTATCTATTGAAGCACCTGCAGGCGCTCTCGGGCGCCGGGATAGTCGCGACGACGCCGGGACCGAGGGGCGGCTACCGCTTGGCCAAGGCCCCGAAGGATATCAGCCTACTCGACATCGTCCTTGCGGTCGAAGGACCGGCACCCGCCTTCCGGTGCGCCGAGATCCGCCAGCGGGGGCCAAACCCTCTGCCGCAGCGCTACTTTACCAAGCCCTGTCAGATCAACGCTGCAATGCTGAAGGCCGAGAAGGCCTATCGCGCAGAACTCGCCAAGGTGTCCGTTGCGGACCTTCTGGCTGATCTCGGTGCTGACGACGACGGCGGTATCGCCGCCCGCGGATGCGCCTTCCTCGAACTCCACGAACGCAAGACGGGCAAGCGCGCCTCGTCATAGGAGAAAGCACCATGACCAAGATGAAGAAGGTCGTTGTGATCGGCGGCACGGGCCTTATCGGCTCAAAGGCAGTGAAGCTGCTGGAAGACGCCGGCCACGAAGCCGTCGTCGCAAGCTCTCGCAACGGTATCAACGTCTATACGGGAGAAGGGTTGGCCGAAGCCCTCGCAGACGCAGACGCCGTCATTGATGTGTCGAACATAATGTCCTTTGGCAAGGAAGCACTCGTCGACTTCTTTGGGACGTCAAGCAGGAACCTGACGAGCGCGGAAAAGGCCGCTGGCGTGCGCCATCACGTCGTCCTATCGGTCGTCAACGCGGACGGTCTTGCCGCCAATCCCTACATGGCGGGCAAAGTGGTGCAGGAGGAGACTGTCGCAACCTCGGGCCAAGGTTATACAATCATCCGGGCAACGCAGTTTCATGAGTTCATCGAGACCCTGGTCGGCGCCTATTCAGCCGACGGTAGCGTGAAGGTACCGGATATCGACTTACAGCCGATAGCAGCCGACGACGTCGCCGCCACTCTGGTGGAGACTGCGCTAGGCGAACCGAAGAACGGAAATATCGATCTTGCTGGGCCGGAACGGGCATCGTTCGAATCCATCGTCCGGATGTATCTCGATGCGAAGGAGGACGCTCCTGTCGTAGAAGCGGACTCTGAAGTCGAGTACTTCGGCGCCCCAGTCGTCAATGGATCGCTTGTCCCAGGCGGAGACTGCATTAAAGGCCGGATCACGATCGCCGAATGGCTTAACGCTTAGCCCACAGCAAATTAGGAGAAAAATCATGAAGAAGTTCATCTATGTTGCCGCTGTGCTCGCGGCCTCTTTGGTCACAGCTCAGGCTCACGACGTCACGAAGCCTGCGCTCGCATACGATACGAAGGACGCCAAGGTCACCCTGGTCTACGAACAGCTTCTTCCTGACGTTCCAGGCAAGAGCGTCAAGGGCGTCCTCGTCGAGTACGGCCCCGGCGGCTACAGCTCCGCCCACACGCATGCGAAGTCCGCGCTGATCTATGCCACGGTCCTAGAAGGCGCGATCCAGAGCGCCGTGAACGGTGGCGAGACGAAGACCTTTACCGCCGGTCAGAACTTCACCGAGCTGCCGGGCGACCTGCACGATGTATCCGCCAACGCCAGTAAGACAGAGCCGGCGAAACTGCTCGCTGTCTTCGTCGTCGATACAGACGATACCGCCCTGACGACCCCGCGCAAACCGTAGTCAGACGACACGGTTCCTGAACCTTCTTAATTTTTGACCGAGCAAGGGCGGCTCTCCGGCTTATGAAGAGTCGCGCCTCAAGAAAGGAAAACAACATGTCCCGAATGAACTGGTCCCAAGTCGCACCCGAAGGTGCCAAGGCGCTGTATGGTGTTCACCATTACGTCACAGCTAAGACGAACCTGCCGGAAGAGCTGATACACCTCGTCTTTCTGCGCGTGTCGCAGATTAATGGTTGCGCCCACTGCATTGACATGCACAGCCGTGATCTGCGCAAAACGATGTCAGTGGACAAGATCACTCTACTGCCGGTCTGGGACGAGGTGCCTTATCTGTTCAACGATCAGGAACGGGCCGCTCTCGCTTGGGCCGAGGAAGTGACAAATGTCAGCCAGACCCATGCCTCCGACGAGGCTTATGCCGCGGCCTCAGCCGCCTTCGAACCGAAGGACCTCGTCGATTTGACTATCACGATCGCCGCGATGAACGCGTTCAATCGCCTCGGCGCGCCGTTCCGGCTTCCGGTGGCAGCCAAGGCTTGATTTCTCCAATGTGTGCGTTCTGCTTCGGCCTGAGCGTAACAACCTCACCGAGGCCGCACACCATTAAGAAACAGCGCTACAGCAGAGGCGACAGTGGCCTGCGCCTCCCCTTCCGTGGGGGGAGGTCGTAATCCGAGCACAACCTGCAAATGAAGATTGTCCCGGATCATTCCAACGAAATGCCCGGCAACAAGCAAAGGATCGTCTATCTGAATTTCTTTGCGGTCGGCTGCAGCCTGGAGAACTTTAGCGAGATGAGCCGTGGTGCGGCCCGGGCCCTTCTCATAAAACTCGCGCGCAAGATCGGGAATTCGACCAGCTTCAGTGATAATGATACGATAAATACCCAGGACTGGAGGGCTCATGTAAACCGCAAGTAAGTGAGTTCCAAAAACTGTCAGCGTGTTGGGCAAGTCATTTTGGGTATTGTAGTCTAGAGAGAGTGCTGAGATTGCGCGATCAGCACTGTCGGCGACCAGAGCCAGAAACAATCCTTCCTTGTTCCCAAACTCGCTGTAGATTGTTCGCTTTGATCCACCTGTACGCTCAATGATCGCATCGATACTGGTGGTGGCGTAGCCTTGCTCGAAAAAAAGCTGAGCTGCGGCACGAAGTATAGCCTGCCGTCGAAGTTGTGTCCGTTCGCTTTTCGTGGCGGTCACTTATATCTGCCTTTTCAATATTGCTGCTTGACTGGTAATTGGCATTACCGTATCTGTCAACGGTAATGGCAATTACCAATTGGTGCAAACATGTCGACCAGTAAGAAGAAAATCGTTGGCCTGGTATTTTGTCTCATTGCGATTGCAACCGCTGCAGGAGGCTGGATGTGGACGCGCTCGACTGAGCGAGCGACGACTGACAATGCCTACGTTCGTGCCAATACAACCTCTATAGCACCCAAGGTAACCGGATATGTCACCGTCGTAGAAGTGGCCGATAATCAGACGGTGCGAGCTAATGACGTCTTGTTCAGAATCGATGACTTAGATTTCCGCGCCCGTCTGTCGCAAGCTGAAGCAAATTTGCAGGCCGCACAGGCTCATATCGAAAATGTAGAAGCTGAGATCCAGCTGCAGCATATTTTGGTCAAGCAGGCGATGGCGCAGAAGCAGGCGGCACAAGCAGATCTTGCTCTTGCTGTCAAAGCGTCCCAGCGACAGCGTGAACTCGTTCGAACACATTCGGTCAGCAGGGCGCAGGTCGACGAAAGCGATGCTGCCAGATCAAAAGCAGAAGCCGCTTTGCTAGGTGTAGAGGCCGCGTTCGAGGCACAAGAAGCACGCATAAAAGTTCTCACAACACAAAAGGAAGCTGTCCTGGCTGCTGTGCTGCTGGCCAAGGCTGCGCGTGATCTGGCCCAAATTGATCTCGACAATACAGTCGTTCGCGCTCCCTTTGAGGGTGTTATTGGTAACCGTCAGGTCCGCGTCGGACGCCTCGTATCCCCTGGAGCCTCCTTGATCGATCTGGTGCCAATCAAGGACGTATGGATTGTCGCAAATTTCAAAGAGACACAGATCGAGAACATTCAACCCGGCCAGTCAGCTCAAGTAACGCTCGACGCCTACCCAGGAATAATTATCGACGGAAAAGTTGATAGTTTTGCGCCGGGTAGCGGATCCACATTCAGTCTTCTTCCTGCTGATAACGCAACCGGCAATTTTGTCCGTGTCGTGCAACGTGTTCCAGTCAAGATCAAACTTGTTCAGAACCCAATTCCTGGTCGCCTGGTTCCCGGACTTTCTGCCCGGGTTCAGATCATTATGGGGAGCGAGGGCTGATGATCTCTCGCCGAAACGTCTCGATCCAGACCAGGCAGAATACAGGATGCCTCCTCCTCGCTGGCATTGTGATTGCCACTTTGACTGACGCGATTGCGGGTACAGCTTTGACACTTGCCAAAGGTGACATGATCGGTGACCTATATGCAACTCCAGATGAATTTGCATGGCTCGATGTCGGGTATACGACTTCGAAAATGATTGGGTTCCTGACAGCGTCCTGGATAGCGAGGACTGTCAATATGCGCGTTATCGTTGTTGTAGCAACCTTGACAATAACAGTGGCAAGTGCAGTCACAGCTCTGACGATCCGACTGGACTTGCTGATTGTTATGCGCGCATGTCAGGGGTTTTCGGGAGGAATTTTACTGGTTATCGGACAAACAGTAATTTTCCGAGATTTTCGCGCTTCTCGCCAACCATTGCTGCAAGCCTTGTTTGCAATAGGGGCTGTCGTTGCACCAGCAACTATCATACCGGCCCTCCAGGGATGGCTATTGGACAACTATTCATGGACATGGATTTTTCTCTCAGTAGTTCCTATCGGACTGCTGGCTGCCGGGCTTGTGCTCCTATCAGAAGAACCCATCGATAACCATATTCCCTATAGGCGCTTTGATTGGAGTGGCTTTCTACTCGCATCGATCACGCTTTTCTGCCTCGTCTATGTGCTCAGCCAAGGCGACCGTTGGAACTGGTTCGATGAACGTCGCATCCGGTGGCTGACCGGAATAGGTGTTGTGACACTTTGCATGTTTGTCGGTCAACAAGCGAGCCGGCCTGAGGATGACGGACTGCTCGAACTGAGCGTTTTCAGATCAGTCAATTTTACGTTCGCATTCATAGTAAGTTTTGTAGCTGGTGCAGCGCTATTTGGAAGCAGCTATTTGATTCCGAATTTCGCAGTCTCCGTTTTGGCTTTCACGCCAACGGATACCGGTGTTCTTTTGCTTGCCAGTAGCATTTTTTTTGTATTTTCGCTTCTCTTATCTGCCTTTTTCATCCAGGGCCTCGGTGTCTCTCCAATTGCCACCGTACCTTTCGGAATTGTCATGCTTATGACTTCTATGTGGCTCTTGTCAGGCTCAGCGATCGATAGCGGAATAGGCGACATGAGAAACGCCGTTCTCCTGCGGGGCTTGAGCCTCGGCTTTCTATTTCTTTCCATTACCTTGATCGCATTCAGTACGGTGAGCGCGTGCAGCCTCCCTGCTGCGATTGGAATCTTCAACACTGGTCGCCAGTTCGGCGGTCTCCTAGGTGTAGCTTGTCTTCAGTCTCTAATGACGCGGCATATTGCAGGCAATGTATCGGTGCTCGGCAGCCATATTACAGCTGGATATTCTGCTGTAGGTGAACGATTGGGAACTAGTGCGGCAGTTCTTGAGGCTCGCGGGATGACTACTGTGGCTGCAGATCAGGCGTCCAGGTTTTTTTTGGGCAAGGCTGTCGCAGTCCAATCTACGGTAATCGCTTTCGATACGGCATTTCTCACGGTTGCCTTGCTTTTCGTTTTCGCTTCGCCGGCATTGATACTCACCAAGATCATTCTGACGCGAATGGCGAGCACCCAAAATACCCCGCAGGTAAATTCTGTAGATTATCGGGACAAGGAGCTATCCACCTTTACCTCCGACAAGAGTCACAACGGCAGTCGCAAGCATTTATAACCGCAGTACAAGCCCTGTTTAGTAATTCGTGCGCGAGACCTATAACCATCATTCATAGTCTCCGATTGGAAAACATATCTGAAGTGCATCAAGCTCGTGATGAGGATATACCGTGGGGGTAGTTTTGCAGTTCTTGTCCATCCAACTCTGCGGAGAGGGGGTGGACATAATTGAACTCGAGCTGCATTTTGGGTCGGCACTGTGAGGTTGCTCAATGTCGGGTTCATGGGTTCAGATCAACTCAAGGTGCCCAATGAGCTATATTACTAAGGGTGAGGAACCATCGACCCGATTCTGACCAGCAATCTGGAAATGCATGTGCCTCAGTGGTTTTGTTGCAAACTTTTCGTCAATGGATGAGCTGATAGTATCCTGACTTTTAATCAGCCGAGTATTTTAGATGTTCAAAGGCCGCCATTTCGACAAGTCTGTCATCCTTCTGTGTGTTCGATGGTACCTGACTTATAATCTGAGCTTACGCAATCTGAAAGAAATGATGGCCGAGCGCGGCATAACGATGGACCATACCACAGTGCACCGCTGGGTTCTGCATTTCAGCCCTTTGTTGCTTCAGCGTTTCAATTGGAAGAAGCGTCCAGTCACACGCAAATGGAATCTGGATGAGACGTATGTAAAGGTCAAAGGTGAGTGGCTTTATCTGTACCGTGCCATCGACAGCAACGGCAATACCGTAGAATTTCTGTTCAGCAGAGACCGCGACCTGAAAGCTGCCAAACGCTTTATGCGCAAAGCACTGGCTCTACATGGCAGGCCAGAGAAGATAACTATTGACGGCAGTCAGGCCAATCGGACGGCCATTATGCAATGCGATGCTGAAAACCGGTTGCGACAGGGTGGACAGCCCATCACCATCCGCTCCAGTAAATACATGAACAACGCCATCGAGCAAGATCATCGCCGGGTCAAACGACGGATACGATGCATGCTCGGCTTCAAGTCCGAAGCCGCCGCCAGCATCACTCTGGCTGGTATTGAGCTCGTTCACATGATGCGAAAGCTGCAAGGTAATTTCGGGTCAACCGCACCGCTTTCACTCAAACAACAATTCACAGTACTTGCAGCATAATTGCGTCCAGCGGTCAGCCACGCTTTGCCCCACCCACATTTTTGCAACAGATCCAACAATATAGAAGTAATGTGGTGGCACATCGATCACATCATGTATTTGCCCCAGAAGTCGTCTCGCGGTTCGATTTGCTCGACAATATCAATCCATAGGCCCGAAGGGTCTTTAAATCCAAAACGGCGTTGGCCGAACGGCTCATCAGTCAGCGGGTAAGTAACGGGTAATCCCCTTTCTATCAGTTCGTCGTGAGCGGCCTTAGCATCGCCAACCTCCATCTCGAAGCACAGGCCAATTCCGGCGAAGGTTTCGGGGCCGGGCGGTGACGACGGATGATCTGGCGTCATGAAAGCAATCGAAGCAGTACTGTTTTCTGCAGTCAGCAGGCAGAACCATTGACTATCGAAAGTCACATCGAACTGCAAATACTTAAGCCAGAAGTCGCGCGCTTCGTCTTTTTTATCGGTGACGATTATCGGGTAGCGATCGAAAAATCGGATGATAGGACTCCTTGCCAGATTTAAACAAACAGATTATCGGTATGTTTATGATCATATAAACATACAGACTGTCTGTCAATATCTTATAGAAGGGCGATTATGAGCAAAAACGAACTGCGTACCATCCAAACAAGAGGGCGATTGGTTGCAGCTGCGCGGACATTATTTGCCCGCAATGGCTATGCCATGACCAGCACGGATGCGATCATAGACGAGGCGGGAGTAACACGCGGCGCACTCTATCATCATTATCGCGATAAAGCAGACTTGTTTGAAGCTGTATGCCGCGACCTTGCCTCCGGGGCGGCAGAGGCGATCCAAATCGCAACGAGGGATGTGGTCACTTCTATTGAGGCGTTGGAAAAGGGCTCGACGGCTTGGATCGATTTTATGGTTAAACCCGAAAACCGCCGTATACTCGTTGTCGATGCACCAGGTGTACTCGGACGAGAGCAGTGGGAAGCGCTCGATCGCGAGCTTTCTTTTGATCTTCTAAGGATCGGCGTGGAGGAGGCCATCAGCGAAGGTGCCATCCGCTTCTCGTCTGGCCCCACAGCATTGGCTGTGCTGCTCAACGGGGCAATGAACGAGATAGCATTGCGCGCGGAAGACGATGATGTCGCTGGATTGAAAGCTGGGTTGCTGGAGCTGTTCCGCGCTCTCAAGCCATGATTTCAGCCACGTTGATGGGCAGTTCCACCGTTAAAGTTGAAGACCATAAAGGTGACCGAGGCTTCGCTCTTTCCTCGGCGGAGCTTGAAACCATGGTCCGAGTGGAAATCCCCGTGACTGTTATAGTCTTAAACGACGGTATCCTAGGTTTCCAGAAAGACGCTGAGACGGTCAAGTTCAACCGATACACCACACTTGCCATTTTTCAGTAGTCGATCACGCCGCTATTGCCCGTGCGTGTGGATGTGAAGGTTTAAGGGTGGATGATCAGGCGGATCTTCCTCTAGCACTACGAAATGCCGAGTCCGGCTCTCGTTCTACATTGATTGAAGTAATCACGGATCCTGAAGTACACCCGCCGCTTTCGCTTTTTGCCAGCACGCTCGATGACTAATGGCGAAAGCGCACAACAGCGATGTTCGCGGTTGTGCGCTTGATGCGTTCTTGACTGGCAATCAGATGATTGGATTGATCATTTGAAATGTTGATCGCAATATCTTTTTCTCAAAACAAACCGTGAAATGGATAATGTCATTTAATAATTAATTGTGCAGCGGCTCGTAAAGCCGTGCACCGGCTTTTTCAGCCGTAACCTTTAAGCGCTTGTCTCGGGTCCACAGTGAAGCTCGCCGGTCGAGAAGAACTGATGCCAGCAATTGGGCATCAGTATAGCCAATGCCCATGCTAAAAATGCAGTGCATTTCAACCATGGTCATGACTTCGTCATGTGTTGCGACTTGAGCTTCACGCTGCACATTCAAAAAAGCCAATACACTCGTCCTGTCTCGGAGACTGCCCAACGCAAGTTCGCCTATAATCGCTGGATGGCAAAGCAAAAGATCATCAGCGATAATTTTAATGAGCTCATTATCGCCGCTGCGGAAATGGTCAATCCAAATTGAAGTGTCTGCCAATATCACTTCTTCACTGAGCTCCGGCGGCGAGGAGCTGCTTCAACGTTCGGCATCGTGCCTCCAAGGGCGATAAGGCGTTTACCAGTCTCTAGTCGCACAAGTGTTTCTAGCGCTTGTCGGACTAAAGCGGCTGTCTCTTTCGTTCCGGTCAACAATCTGGCTTTTTCTAAAAGATTGTCATCAAGATTGATGGTTGAGCGCATAATTTGACTCCTAGCTGAAGCGTCATAAGTATCACCAAATGATGCCGATATCAACACGATTCGGTTTGCTCACTCTAACGATCATGACGCGCGACTTCGAACAAAAGCACACAACAGGCCAAAACCGCCCGAGACACACCGGGTGTTCTTGACTCTACGTAAAAATCTTCCGGAAAACACACATAACGGATCAGTTCGTGCTACCAGTTCATGCCCGCTTTAAAGGAACCAATGTCTCTGACTGGCACACTAAAACTACTATCTGCTAACTTAGCTGCCGGGTTACAAACACACCGGCCTGTTGAGCGTCACGATGCCTAGTGCTGAAGGCCCAGGTAGTGGTGACGGGTGGTGCCCTCATAATCGCCGATAAACACCAGCACTTAGGCTGCGGAAAAAGAAACAGAGAGCGGCTTCAAAAACCTGACTGACAATCATTTCATTCAGTGGCTTTTGAAGCGGCGGAACCGACCGAAAATCGCGTTTTGGCGATAGAAAACTGTACGCGTCAAAGGGTGAGCTGTGGCGCAACAAAACCACCGCGACCATCAGCTGGCGGTTGGTGAGATTCTCAACACTCGCAGCGCATTAACAATGACGGTGACATCAATCGCTTCCTGGAGCAATGCGCCCTGGACAGGCAACAGATAACCCAACGCTGCTGCGATCATGGCGATAACTGAAAGACCAATCCCAACCACAACACTTTCGACAGCAATGCGTCTTGATCGCTTGGCAATTTCTATCCCGGTGCGAAGTCTGTCTATTCTATCTACGAGAAGAACGACATCGGCCGCCTCTGCCGAAGCCGCCGCTCCCCTCGCACCCATGGCAACGCCAACATCAGCCGCTGCAAGTGCGGGCGCGTCGTTGACCCCATCTCCGACCATCATCACGGGGCCGTTCTTACGCTCGCTGAGCACGGTCAGCACCTTTTGATCGGGTGAAAGTTCGGAGTAGATGGCATCAAATCCCAAACCCTTAGTGATGCGTTTGGCCACTGCAGCACGATCACCTGTCGCCAGCACTATTCGCTTGACGCCATCTTTGCGTAAGCCCCGTAACGTATCGACCACTTCGCCGCGCAAGGGATCGGCCATAATGATATAACCCGTGATGCTACCGTCTATCGCGACTGCAACCAGGGCCGCTCCAGCTTCTGTATGGGGGATTTCACTCAGTATTGCGTTGACCTGCCTCTCAACGAAGCTGTGTCCGCCGACAACGACGCTTTTGCCATCGACCCAGCCCGCCACGCCATCTCCTGCCAGTTCGCTCACATCGGTCGGCAATACAAGATTTATACCGCGCCGCTGAGCGGCTAGTACAAGAGCCTGCGCCATCGGATGTTTGGACACCTGGTCAAGGGAGGCGGCGAAACGCAGTAGATCATTTTCGCTCAATCCAGGCTGCGGGTGGATCGAAGTAATTTGTGGGCGACCATCTGTCAGTGTTCCAGTCTTGTCCAGCACCAACGTGTTGATACGAGCCATGTTTTCCAAGGGACCAGCACCCTTCACCAGCACGCCGAAATGGGCGGTGCGCGATAGACCGGCAACAAGAGCGACAGGTACCGCCAGGATGAGAGGACATGGCGTCGCCACGACGAGGACGGCAACCGACCTTATCGGGTCTGCCGTGAACCACCATGCACCGAAGGCAATCACGACTGTCACGATCAAAAAACCGACAGACCACCGATCCGCCAGTCTCGACATTGGAGCCTTCGAATGCTGGGCCTCTTCAACGAGGCGAACAATGCCAGCGTAGGTACTGTCTTTCGCTTCGTGTCTGGCAACGATATCGAATGCATTACCAGCATTCATTGATCCGCTCAATACATCGGCTCCGGCCGCAAGCGAGACCGGAAGGGATTCTCCCGTCAGCGCAGACGTGTTCACAAAGGCCTTTGCAGACGCAATACTTCCGTCGACAGGGATGACATCCCCCTGACGAATTAGCAGGCGGTCACCCGGACGAACAGTATCAACGGCAATCTCTTCGAGATTGTCGTCGATATAACGCATTGTTGTTCGCGGTGCACGGGACAGCAAAGCGTGAATCTCACGACGTGCTCGTCCTTCGGCGAAGCTTTCAAGGAAGGCTCCGCCGGTGTACATGAGGGCGACAATCGAAGCCGCCAGCATTTCCCCAAATGCCAGTGCGGCCGACATTGACAACGCCGCGACGATATCCAACCCGAACTCTGTTCGCCATAAACTCCTGAAAATCTCGACAAACAAAGTTGCCAGCACAGGCAAAGTGGCAATTGCCCAGATTATCCGTGCTCCCGATGAATAGCCGGAAAAGTGCAGGCCGAGCCCCATCACAAGTCCGCACAAGGCAAAAATCAGCAGGATTGTTTTTGATCGATCTTCAACCGAGAACCGCATCTTCAGTCTCCCCGAGCTATAGAATGAGCAAATTCTAGAGCCATGCCTCTCACCGACTACTTTAATTTTTCTTTACATATGTATTCCCTAAAAACTCAGATCGACGGTCAGACCGCTGTGCCGACCAGGGCCCCAATACCAGCCGTGATTGCCATCGCCAATGCGCCCCAAAAGGTGACGCGAACGGTTCCCTTTATGTCAACGCTAAGGGGGTTCGCGAGAACAAGAATGGCGTTAAGATAAATGGCAAACTTCAGAATATTTACTATGCGCCCACGAACAGATAAGAAGAACGCCGATACCGTAAAACCAAAAAAAGAAATAGAACGCATTGGTTATGCGAGGGTTTCCACAGACGACCAACACCTTGATTTGCAGCTAAATGCGCTTCGCTTAGGAGGTTGTAGCAAAATATATACAGATCAAGGCGTTTCTGGGAAAGTATCTAACCGACCAGGACTTCAGGCTGCACTGGATCACCTTTCCAATGGAGATACGTTAGTAGTTTGGCGACTTGACCGACTCGGTAGGTCTCTCGTTAACCTCGTTGAACTTGTTAATAATCTTGGGATGCAAGGTGTCGAATTTCAGTCATTAACGGAGAGTATCGATACGAGGTCGTCTGGAGGTCGGCTTATATTTCACATTATGGCGGCCTTAGCCGAGTTTGAGCGTTCTCTGATTAGTGAACGAACCAGAGCTGGTATGGAAGCAGCCCGATTGAAGGGAAAGCATATCGGACGCCCGCGAAAGGTGAAAATCAATGAGAGAAAAGCAATAGAAAGCGCGTTTATGAGAAAAACACCTATCTCTGAAATTGCCAAGAAATACAAGATTTCAACGCGTGCCGTTCGCGCTATAGTCAACAAATCAAGTGAAACCGCTTAGCTAAGTGGAGGTGCAGGCAATGTGCGGCCGATACACTCTTTACCTATCTTGGTCGGAGATACATCGGCTGTACAATCTGACACTGACTGATGATAAAGCACGCAACACGAAGCCGCGATTCAACATTTGCCCAACTCAGGATGCCCTGTTCGTCGCCCATTAGGACGAAGGGATGAAATTGCAGGACGGCAGGTGGTGCCTGATGCAACATCAGAAAGCAACTTGTCGAGCATATTTAGGCGTTCTCCGACTGTCCGGGCGGCGTAATCCCTTCCAGTAAAGTGAGCGAATACACTTTTAATAGAATCATGTCTTAAACGGTTTTCTTTGTTGTTTCTCGTTTTAAAGTGTTACACTTTCCTAAGCAGTTAAGCTGACCTATCATGCAAATTCGCAGTGCATTATCCGCAGGAGTCAGTCGTGGTGGACTTCGACCAGTTTACTTCTGATACCGTGAGAATAGCGGCGCTTAAACTGGATGAAGCGATCCGATGCGGTGACATCTGGCCATCCTTCCAACCTATTGTGGAATTAGGTACCGAAGCAATAGTTGGCTTTGAAGTGCTTGCAAGGTGGAAGGATACAACGCACGGTGCATTCTCACCAACGGAGTTTATTCCGCTGGCAGAAAAGTCCGGGCTGATTGATTCTTTGACAGATAACTTGGTGCGCAGGGCCTGCTCTGAGGCAAGCCGATGGCAGGGAGAGTTTATTCTCGCATTTAACCTTTCGCCGGGCCAGTTTCGGGATTCTGATCTCTTTCAAACAATTCGGATGATAGTGAATTCAACCTCATTCCCACCAACACGTATCCACATCGAAATTACTGAAGGGTTATTGTTGGAGAATAATGAGACGGTGCAGTCGAATATTTCGGCCTTTAAAGCTGCGGGTATGGGCGTCGCTTTGGATGATTTCGGCACAGGCTTTGCCAGCCTTACTCAACTTCATGCCTTTCCATTTGACAAATTAAAGATCGACAAGAGTTTTGTAACCAACATCGTAACTGACAGTGGAAGCAGGAAGATCGTGGAGTCTGTTATAGGCCTTGGCCAAAGCCTCGGGATGGCTGTCGTTGCCGAGGGCGTTGAGACCCGACAACAGGCCGATATGCTCCGTTTGCTAGGCTGCGATTTAGGCCAGGGCTGGCTGTTCGGGAAACCTCTTAATGCAGCGCAAACCGCAAGCCTGCTCGACCACCACCTCCAAAAACCGTTGACGGGGCACAAAACCACTGCCCCTTCATTCCAGCGGGTTCACCAGTTGGAAGCGCTTTATCATGCTGCTCCGATCGGTCTATGCTTTCTTGATACGACGTTCGTACATACGAGTGTCAATATGCGCTTTGCAAAGATGTTCGCTCTTTCTCCAGAGGACATGATCGGTCGTACGGTTCACTCGTTTATGCCCGCTACCGACGCAGAAAGTGTTACACAAGACCTTAGACGCGTGCTTACAGGTGAGACGATCATAAGGGAGGCCTACAAGCCTCCGCGTTCGGATCAGTCTTTCCTCGTTGTCAACCAACGAGTCATTGATGGCGACGGCAAGCCAATAGGAGTATCCGTTACTTCGATTGACGTAACGGCCCATCTTCGCGTTGAAGACGTTTTGACGCAGACTGAAGATCATGCCCGGTGGACAATTGATTCGAGTCCCAACATTCCATGGGCAAGCGATCCGCAAGGGAATGTTTATTTCATGGGGCCGACACCCGATGTGACCAAAATTTCAGTTACTGACCGAATTAGCGATTGGATGTCGAGAATGCATCCGGACGATCACGTTAGAGTGAGGCAGGAATGGCTGGATTGGCTACCGTCCCAGATGCCATTTGAAACGCAGTTCCGACTGCGACTTAGACGGGATGAGTTTCAGTGGATGGTCAGCCGCGCAAAACCTCATTTCGACAGTCACGGTTGCGTCGACAAATGGTATGGCGTCATTACCGAAGCTCAGATCCAGTGTAATCCCCCCGTTCTTAGCCTATCTAATGCACACATCTCTGACCAACTATCATTTCTTGTAAGAGACTGATTCACTGAGTGCTGATTTGTTCAGGAGGTTGAGATGGTGATCAACGGTATTGAATTGGAGCGATTTTCAGTCGGTAGATTTGGCGATCTGCGCTTGGAAAAAAGGGGGCCTGGTGCCATGAGGCGTTGGTGGCCCGGCCCGGTTCCTGTATTCATGAGCTTGCCAAAGGTCATCGGCGCGGTGAGGTCGGCTTTGGGCGCTTTTTACGCAATCCCTCGGTGACAGTTGCTGCGTTGAGCGAAGCGGAAGGCAATAGAACTGGGGAGCGTGTCGCAGGCCGCGATATTCTGGCTATCCAAGACACCAGCGAGATTGTGCTGGGCGGGCCGAAGCTGCGCAAGGCAGGCTTTGGACCGGTCGGTCGTGGCGGCTTTCTGGGCGGGGTTCTGCTGCATCCTGTGCTGGCGGTCGATGCAATGAGTGGTGAGTTGATTGGCCTTGCTGACATTGCGGTTTGGAACCGCAGCAAGCGCAGTGATTTACATCATGCCCGCAGGCCTCTGGACCAAAAAGAATCCCGGAAATGGCTCCATGGCGCAAGACGGGTCAGCGAAGTATTGGCCAAGGCTTCGCGCATCACGGTTGTTTCAGACCGTGAAAGCGATCTCTATGAGAATTTTGCTCTTAAACCCGAGAATGTGCATGTTCTGATCCGGGCCAGCTCCAACCGCAACCTTGGTAATGGCCAGAAACTGTTTGACTATGCTGCCAGCTTACCGGAGGCCGGACGTATAAGCGTCACGATCCCGGCCAGTCCGGGCAGGCCCGCCCGCCAGGCGCACCTGGTGTTGCGGTTTGGTCCTGTGAGGATTAAGCGACCGCAACGCGGCATGCCAAGTCCTGACCTCAAGCGTCTGCCTGAGACGGTCGAGCTTCATCTGGTTGATATCTGTGAAGTTGATGCTGCGAGAGGCGTGGAGCCCATCCACTGGCGCTTGCTCACCAGCCATGAAATTGAAGACTTCGGTGCCGCGCACCTTATGCTGGATTTTTACCGTAAACGCTGGATCATTGAAGAATACTTCCGCACACTGAAGTCAGCAGGGTTCAAGATAGAAGATGCCAGGATGAGCGATCCGAAAGCCTTCATGAACTTCACTGCCCTTGCAGCCATTGCAGCAGTCACGGTCACCCAGATGCTGCGCGCCCGTGACAATCCTTCCGGTCAGACACTCGCTGATGCCTTTGATCCCGATGACAGGCGTTTGCTTCTCGCCATCTGCAAGGACTACGAAGGCGAGGCTCCAACCACGCGCCAGAAAAATCCTCATCCGCCGAACACCTTGGCTTTTGCTACCTGGGTCATCGCAAGGCTTGGTGCCTGGACCGGCTACTACGGCAAGCCCGGTCCTGCAACGCTCGCACGTGGCCTCAGGCGTTACTATGAGATGAAATACGGTGCACGAATATCGGCGGGAATTGTGTGAATCGCATAGCCATTTTTAACGGGGTGCGACAGTAGAATTTAAGCAGCCATTTTTAGTTTCTGTGCGGGTGTGATGCCGATGCCAATATTGGGCCGTTCGTTGTTTTACGTCCATAACCACTGCGTGGAAAACTCTCGGGGGTCCTCAATGGTTTCGACGATGTGCTGGTCTAACCATTCATGCCGAACCGTGCAGTTGTATCGTTCGAAATAAGCATTCTGCTGGGCTTGTCTGGCTGGATGTAGCTAAAAGCAATCCCCTGCTTCTCAGCCCATTCCATCACCTTGCCACTGTCATATTCCGGGCCGTAACATCTCCGGAATAACGTCAGTTTTTAGGCTAGGGCCATTTGTGACGCCTTTCAAATTGCGTGAGCAGGTTGGCCACAGCCAGCCTCAGGTCTCACAGTGTTTCTGCAAAGCCACACTGCAACGGGTGCACCGCACGCTATGATCGAGTGCAATATCACAGCGTCTACCCCATTACTGGTAGCGATTGATATATCGAAAGGACGCCATGAGGTGCTTATCGAAGTACCGGACAAAAAGCGTTGTCGTCGGGTTAGCGTGCTGAACACTCTTGATGAGTTTGAGCGCCTGATCAAACTGCTGCGTAGTTTTCAGCGCCCCGTCCGTGTCGCATTTGAAGCAACCGGCAATTATCATCGCGCATTTGCGTTTCAGCTCGGCGCAGCCGGTTTCAACATCAAATTGTTTCCATTGCCACACTTTATCGCGGCCCTCGAGCTGGAGCAGACGTATCCTTCCGGGAACCGCCGCCGCCGGAGGGATGGTGTTTCCAGCGGTGTTCTATATCTACTTTAACTGCAACGATTAGTCCGCGCTCAGGGGATGGGCGGTTCCGACGGCGACCGACATCGCGTTTGCGCGCGGCGTTCTGTCGCTGCTCGGGAAACGAGTTCCGTCATCGCTGAAAATATTTCTTGCCGCGCTGGCTATCATCGATGATCTAGGCGCAGTCATCGTCATTGCTCTGTTCTATACCGCCGACCTCAACCTTCTGGCACTAGCGGGGGTGGCTATTGTCGTCGGCAACTTGATAATCTTTAACCGCTTGGGCGTGAATGCATTGTGGCCCTACATCGTACTGGGTGCAGTGCTCTGGGTTCTGGTATTCTCATTTTGAGTCCATGCTATGCTTGCGGGTGTCGTACTGGCGCTGACGGTTCCGCTGAAATTCACGCCGGGCACTCCGGAAGCCACTCATGCAGAATCTCCTCTCCATAAACTGGAGCACCATCTTCACAAACCAGTGGCGTTTGTCATCGTGCCGATCTTCGGGTTTGCCAATGCGGGCGTCTCGTTTGCCGGGGTATCCATGTCGGTCGTTACCGAGCCGCTGGCCGTGGGTGTCGCCGCCGGGCTGTTGCTCGGAAAACTGGTCGGCGTCCTTGGCACGGTTGCAGTCTGGTAAAATTCAAACTCGCCAAGCTTCCTGCACAAGCGAGCTGGGGACAGATGACCGGCGTAGCACTCTTGTGCGGGATGGGTTTCACCATGTCTCTGTTTATCGGGTCGCTGGCATTCGACGATCCATACGTGCAAGATCACGTGAAAATCGGCATTCTGCTAGCTTCACTGACATCAGGCTTGATTGGTGCGGCTTTGCTCACCGCATTTGGCCGCCGATCCGAGCCCTCAATGGGTGCTTCACGGTAGCAGGTCATCGGCTCCGCAGGCGTCGTTGTCCCAATTTCTCTAACCGACGTGTTTCGAAGCCAAGTCGCATACATAAATTCGATTGCCTCCTAAAAAGGCGTGGGTTAAAATCTTGCTACCCACGGAGCATTTCGCAGTTCAGGTAGATTTCATGGCCAATTATTCTCAAAAAAAGAGCCTCGATAGCTATGAACTTTCACTTGTATGCATAGAACCGCAACACCTTTATGGACTGCAAGCTCTTTCGGCAAGTGTCGGCTGGCCACAGAGAAAGCGAGACTGGGCTACTAATTTGGCCCTAGGAAACGGTGTTGTAGCTATCGATCAGATTGATAGAATTCACGGCTCCGCAATGTACTTCGCTTTTGGTGACGAAAAGTTTTCCATAGGTATGACTATCGCGCATCCGAAACTTGAAAACTCAGGACTAGAAGGGCGGTTAATTCGACATATTGTCAAAAAAACAGGTGGAAAGCCCACGTTCCTCAATGCTTGTAATAATTCAATTAACTCCTATCAATCTATAGGTGCCAGCAAAGCCAGTTATGTTTTTCAGTATCAAGGATACATCATCGATCTGCCAGATTTTAAAGTGACGTGCCGTCTTGCAGATAAGAACGATCTTAAAGGAATCTGCAATTGCGATGCGGAGGCTTATGCTGCTGATCGAGGACATCTTCTGCGTTATCTTGCTGGTATATCTGAAGTTCGTGTTGTTGATCGTGGAGGAAAAATAGTCGGTTTCTCTATGCGGAGACAGTTTGGCAGAGGGTATTTAATCGGTCCCGTAATAGCTTTCACTGATGACGATGCAATTTCGCTAACCGGTTCTCTCATGAAAGGATTAAGCGGTCATTTTATTCGATCCGATACAAGAGCTACTTTTGGACGTTACACTGATTTTCTCATTGCAACAGGGTTGAGCGCTGTATCGAATGTTACGACAATGGGGCTAGGCTCGTGGTCTGAATTTAATCCCAAACTGGCTTATGGGCTATCCAGTCATTCGACTGGATAATTCGTCGTCGGCTTGGAAAGCTGGTCCAGGGGCGTCTTTCCAATGTATAGTATCTGATCATGCTGCGTCGCGCAAAAGGGAGGCGAATACTCCAACGTTTTTTTAAATCCAAGGCACTTGGATGGGGTTGCGCTGAGATCATGGACAAGGGCAGTAACACGCATTTGGTTGACCAGCGTCAGCGAAGTGTAGCTGGGCAAATAAGGTCAAATGCGCTTGTTGAAGTTTGCAACAGCACCTTTTACCATGAGGCGAATGGATCGCAAAGCCAGCCTCTTGCTCCATTCCATCCTTAAAAGCTCTAAACCCCTTTAACTTAGAACGACGATCAAAGATAAAGTTGCGCGCGCGTGATAGGTCAGTGCAGCAAAGGTGTCATTGTTTTTTTTCATAATAGTCGTGAGTGCCGACTGTTGTTTTTGATAATGACGTAATAAAAGGCTCTTGCGTTGAACAAGCGTCGTGACATTGGCTTCTTCCACATTACCACTCAAAGACAATCAAATTACCTTCCAAATTCCCAAATTGTGGAAGATCGCAAATAAGATCAGGGCGTGGATGAATGCGAAACCCTTGGGGAATGGGGGATTCGTATGATCAACTGCTACCGCTTGGGCAGGATCCGCGATGAGGACGTTATAGTATCTCTTAGACGCATAAGGTGTCATGGCTGATCAACAGGATGTTGTGACCGGAAACCAACAGCAAAGCGGTTCCATGCACTAATTGTTGTGATGACAAGGGTAAGTTCCACCATTTCACGCTCGCTGAAAGCTGCGGCCAATTTGCTGTAATCGGGATCCGATGCGCCTGATGTATCCAGGCGTGTCAGCGCTTCGGCCCAAGCAAGTGCAGCACGCTCTTTTTCATCGAAAGCGGGGCTTTCCCTCCACGCAGCCAATACGTCGAGCTTTTGCTGCGATATTCCTGCGGTGCGCGCTTCCGTAGCATGAAGGTTGAGACAATATGCGCAACCGTTGATCTGTGACACACGCATTTTCACGATTTCACGTATGGACTGCGGAATTGAGAGGCTTTGGGTAGCCTCCTCGAGAGCTATCATCGCGTTCATCGCTTCTGGTGCCACGCGATAGTAATTCATTCTGCTGGACAAGGTTTTGTAATCCTCACTTCGGTGTTTCGCTCGGCTGGGGTAACCTGACTTCTCAAAACGACGTTGGTCGCATGAAGATAAACCCAATATCGTTCAGCACTTGCACGAAGCTGATCCTGAAGCCGAGTTCTGCGTAGCGGGGCTCTTTGATAAAGACCAGGTCTTGATTGGTGGAATACCTTATAAGGGGGGTTTTGCAAGTTGTATATGTCGCGCAAACATGATTGCGGCCTTCATTCTGGCGTCTTGTGTTCATAACGGTCACCCTGAAAAAAGGTGTTCTCAGGTAATTTAGCAGTCCGCGAACGCCCATCTGCCTCTCGATTTTCCACCTCACACGCGCTGGCTGGCGTCGTATGGCCGGTACCGACCCGTCTGCAATCAACCCGCCATCCACATCCCGGAACTCAAAGGTCCAGTTGTCGCCTGAGAAATCCAACTTGCTCTTCGTGAGGCGTGCGTTGAGCAACAGATGTTCTTGGTTGTATCGAACGACGCGTTCCGTGTTGTTCCACAAACCATGACAGACCATCACGAGACCCGGGATGTCTTTAAGAGCGCTATAGAAGGAGAACTCATTCGCTCGCACCGGTTTCACTTGGCAACGAGTCGCGAAAAGAGAGATTTGCAGCTCGTGATGAGTATCAAGATTGGCTTTGATGAAATCGCAAATCCATATGGCGGCTATTGCACGACCGTTTGTGTCCAGCACAGGCTTAAGATCTTCAGCTTTCAGAAATCTGGTAGCGACCTCGCCGTCTACGGTACCTCCAAGCGATAGCATCGTTCCGTCGTAAATGTGATATGGAGTTGTTAACTTCTCGCCAGCAACGAAAACGGAGCCGTCGAGAGGGAAGCGTTGAAACAATTGTTGCTTGAGCGTCATTGACTGCCTCGTTAATAGTCCGGTTATTCAATCCGTATGGAGCAGAAGAGGTAGAGACGTATAGAACCGAAACGACACGATTGATGAGACGAGTTGAATACGCCACACTGCATAGCCCCGGGCACCGTCTCGGTAATTGCGTTTTTCTCGCAGTGGAGCGCGATACGCGCGGTGTTCATTTGAGCGATGCGGACCGGTTCAACTATTTTCCGGCTACGCCATTCCCTTCCATGACCTGGATACTGGACGGCCAATTGCACATGGTCGAAAGTTCTGCAAAGGATGTTTCAACCCTTGGAAACCCGCTTCCCAACGCCATTTTATCGGGTCCGACAAGAAAACCCTCGGTGAGTTGGTCTCCCGGGGAAATTCGCGTGCTGACCATAAGCTTTTATCCAGAAGCTTTGGCCCGTCTGCTCGGGTCGAAGATCGAACAATACGTCGGCACCGTTCTTCCGCTAGAAAAAGTGATATCCGTGGGTAGATTGGGTCATCTGGCGACCGTCCAATTGGGCCGGGACCCGTTCGCACAAGTTCGGGATTTGCTGAACTGCCTTTGGGATGAAGAACCCGCGCAGCAACATTCCGATATCCGAAGCTGGCTGGCACGGCTGGCCACGCGGAGTGCATAGGTTGCCGGGATAACCGGGCGAAGGTCGGCACAGCGTTTCGTCAAATACTGGACAGGGCAGAGTCTAAGAGACCTTCAACTCTACGCCCGCGCTGAAACTGCGTTCTCACATGGCGGCAAGTTGCCAAATGGGGAACGCTGCAACTTTGCAGCTGTCGCGGCAGAGAGCGGATTTTCCGATCAATCCCATCTTGGGAGGGAGGTTCGGCGGGTTACCGGCCTGCCACCCGCTAAACTCAAAGAGTTGGTCGAGCAGGGAGAGCCATTCTGGATATACAGATTGCTAAAGTAACAAACTTGTTAAGACGTGTTCAATCGTAAAGGACGTGTCGCAATCTCTAGCTTGCTTCTATCTGAACCGTGGAACCCGCATCAGATAGTGAGGTAGAAACGGAAGCTAGACTAGACCAACCAGCGTGCCCTCAGGGGGAGAGGGGGCTGACCAGATAGTCGTTGATAGATTTGGTAGCGGATGAGCGGCTTTGTCGGGTCACTGGACGCGCTGAAGCCACGTGAATAAGGTGGACTGGGCGGTTGAGCAATCCAATGGGCCGTAACGCGAGTGAATCGTGAGCAAGGCTCGAAAGAGAATATGTGGAAGCCGACCTGCCCGCCTTCTCGTCGTTCGTGTGCGTGGCTTTTGGGTGAGAAATCAGGTCAACTCGACAGCCGGACTCTGAGCTTCCTTCTTATCTGTCCAGGTGTGCACCAACGGTCCAGGTTGTTGGGGAATTAGCACGTCTTCTGTTCGCCATTCTCAGATGCAATGCCGTAGCGGCGCCAGATCAGTGAGGGCAGAGAGGCCAGGGGCAACGAGCCAGATACTCTGGGCAAGGAATTCGCCGTGATGTCGCCGCTATCCAGGCGGCAGGGTTGTGGCCCATCCTCCTGAATAGTACTCAGCGCATCGAATCTGCAACATCACGGCCGTCTGAGGGGCGTCCATTCTAGCAACATTACAATATGACTTGGGTTGCTCAGGAAAATAAGACGACAGCAATTGCTGCCATTCGTTGTCAAACAGCCCGATTGCATCGCGACGATGTAAGCCCCGCAAGGGTTCGCAAGGAAGCCCCTAGATACTGCCGGGAGTGTTACACCAAAAACCCCCACCAGATATGAAAGCAACCTGCAGCTATACCGGCATCCAGCATTCTGACGGATCTTCATGCGCTTGTCATTCTGTGGCAATGACTGCGGTAATTGCTGCAATGTTGAAGAGGTAAATGCGAAATGGTTCCATAATAAGCGAACCTATGCCGGTCACGATAGGATTAGAACGTGTCTGAGACCGATCATTTCGCAGCGCCAACATACCGGGGATGTATTGACCGCAGCAGTGCGACACTGAGCGTGGCTTTTAGGCTAAAATCCTGCATGCTAAAAAACTGGAGCAGCCAATTTCAACTGCAGGTTAGACAGGTCAACATGCCCCTGCATCAGAAAGAGAAAAAGCCCAATCTTCATAACACCAAAGACTGCGTATAGTGCGGAAACGCGCTTTAAAACGACATAGGAAGCGAGCGGAGTTCTAACCAAAACGGGATCGACGCTCATACTTTTGAATGCACCTATCCCGAATTGCAATGATATACCTGCAAGCAATCGTGAAGTTATGCCAGGTGGTATCAACCGGATAGCTTCTTCAAAGCATCCAATAAGGCCAGGCGAGATGTTGTGACGCGCAGTGATGAGGAAAGGTGCGGCTGGCGTGGATTATGCCGTTATGATTGGTTCAGGATAACATCAGCTCAGCAGCAAACCAGAAAGCCCGACACCAATCGAAATCGACCAGACCCAGATGCTGTCAAATCTGGCTTAAGATTGGCTACGCGGCAGCCTGAAAAAGAGAATAAGCGTGCCGCCATAATTGACGATAACTGTGATCAATTACGCAACAACAGGGTGTAATATATCATCTATCCGAGCAGCTGTAGCGGTGCGTGCGGAAGGCTTCTCCGAGAGGTCAATAGAACGGCTTGACTTTTACACGCACAGTTGCCTGATATGCCCCTCGATTACAGCAAGAGATACCGTCCATTTGTTCAAGCACTCGCAACTCGAATCTGTAAAAGCATGGCTCAATCACCCAGCGCATACGGCGATGCCACTCCATGCGCGCATTCAACGTGCGATCCGACAACTCATCGTGGACGGAACACTCAGCCGCGGAAAACCATTGCCGGCGTCGCGCGTGCTCTCGAAGTCACTCGGTGTCTCACGCGATACGGTTGAAGCAGCTTATGCGCAGCTTCATGCAGAAGGCTTCATCGACCGTCGCGTCGGCAGCGGTAGCTTCGTGGCACAGATTCCAGAACTTTCACTTGGTCATCGGCGCGCACGATATAATACAGAGCTGAAAGATCAGTCGCCTGAACTCAGCAAGCGTGGCAATGCGATGATTCACAGCGGTGGCGTGCGCGAGAGCTTGGCCCCGCGTGCTTTTGCTCCTGGCATACCCGAAACACGAAATTTTCCGCTCGCGCTTTGGGAGCGTTTGCAAAGACAAGTTCTCAAAGAGATCGGACAGCAAATGCTTTTGCATGGAGATCCGCAAGGTGTTCAAGCCTTGCGGCAAGCGATAGCTGATTACATCAATCTCGAGCGTGGCGCGCGTGCCACTGCGGATTGCGTGCTAATCCTCACATCGTCGCAACAGGCCCTGACGCTCTGTGCGAATGTTTTGTTTGATCCGGGTGAGCGCATCTATATCGAAGATCCTGCCTATTATGGAGCCCGCAAGGCATTTGATGCTGCTGGGTTGAATTGCGTGCCCGTTGCGGTGGATCAGCAAGGAGTAAACGTCGAGCCAATCCTTAATGACCCCCATCCGGCACGCGCTGTGTTCCTCACGCCCTCACACCAATTCCCGACGGGATCGACCTTGGCCCTGGACCGTCGGCTTACATTGATTGAATGGGCAAAACGTCATCGGGGATGGATAATAGAGGATGATTACGACAGTGAGTTTCATTATGCAGGTCGGCCTACCGCCTGTATGCAAGGCCTCGATCAGCATCAAAGAACCATATATATCGGCACTTTTACAAAGTCGCTCTTTCCGGGGCTACGAATAGGCTATGTAGTTTTGCCGGAACAGCTGGTCAAACCGATGACCACGGCCCGCACGCTTCTCGATGGCCATACCGCGTCCCTTTCACAATATACGCTTGCCCGCTTTATAGAAGGCGGACATTTCGGAGCCTATATTCGCACCATGCGCGGTATCTATGCCCAGCGCCTTGAAATATTGAGCAGTTTGGTTCGCAAACATCTTGCGGGATTTGTCGAGCCGCGCGTTCCGGTGGGGGGCTTGCAAATGCCGTGCCTATTGACATGCGACATCTCCGAGCAAATGGTTTTGGAAGCCGCTCGTCGTTCTCAAATTGAGCTGTTAGGGCTATCAGCACTCCATGCCACAGGTGAAGGCGAAGCTGGGTTTCTGCTCGGTTTCGCAGCTTATACGCCGATCGAACTCGAGATCGCGGTCAGGAAACTTGAAAAGATATTCCACACACTTAAGGTCGTTCCGTCATTAAAATGTAGTTAAACCCAAAAAGTTTTAGCTACGTGTAAAAGCCTGCAGCGTATTAACGCCGCAGGCTGGAAAATCATCAAAATGAACGCTCGTAAGTGACCCAGTTGGCTGCTTTTGCAATGTCGTCATAAAGACGACGCGCAGTTACATTGTCCTGCGCAGTCACCCAACTCAGCATCGTCCAGCCGCGCATGCTTGCAATATCGCTGAGCGCCCCAATAAGCATACGCCCAACACCGCGACTGCGGTGAGATGGATCGACAAAAAGGTCATCAAGAAACCCAGCATATTGGCCTTGCAAAGGCCTTGGTTGAGGCCAGTAGTGGGCAAAACCGATAATGCTTTCGCCTGCTTGAGCCACCAGCCCTTCCACTGGATGCGATGCGTCTTGCAACCAGGCCCATGTGCGATCAAGTATATCGTCATTCATGGGTACCTTGTAGAAAGCGGCATAGGCTCGATAGAGTTTTTTCCAGTGTGTTTTATCCGCTGGTCCCACAGCACGGACTTTAATTTCCTCCGAAAATCGCACATCACTATCGTTGAATGTTGGTTTGGTCATTGGCAAGTCTCCCTTATTCGCGCAGAAATTTATCCACGGGTTGACGAAGCCTTTAGCCAATATTGGATGGATAGTTTCCCTCCAATAAAGCCGATCATACCAGACCAATTTTACAATTATCGCAATTTTTTATAAGCAACACCTCACGGAATCGCAAAATTCTGACTGCCTTAAACGAGTTTTAGGAGAAGAATTGGTCTGAGCCACTAACTGCAATTGGATGGTTCCAAACAAACCCCAGAATGATAACAACTCGCGCATTATTTGGCCGAAAATATCCAAAACTTACGAATAAACCGCGAAAAGAGTATATCTTGAAGAAACTGTTTTGTGTGGCATTGGTTGGCATTTTCTGTTCGTCTGCACCTGTTGCAGCGCTTGCCCAAAACTTAGGTCTTGCTGAGCGTCGCGCCATTGCGGCCTATTCAACGGATATCTGGCCGAAATACGAGTTAGAAATTCAGGATCTTGCCGGATTTCCGGTTACCATCAATCTCGATAGCAAAAGCTTAGCCTTACCTGGCCTTGCAGATTCATATGCAGACGATGACTATCTGCGTAAGCCAATAATTGACCCGATACTTCAGGCAATTGGAGCAATCACAGCAACTGAAATTGGGAGAGCCGCGCTCAAAGACGGACTTAAAACGATCGTCATCCACTATGATGAAACGAGCGCACCATCGAGCAATTACAAAGATGGTGTAAACATGAATGCTGGTGTTTTGACTATAAATTGGAAGCCTTATACCAATGTCGATGATGTTGAGGCTCGTGACTTGGCACTATTAAGTGTAATTGAGCCGGTAATATAAATATAAATCAATCTTAGGTGATCTGAATTGGCGCGTACAACCCTATCTCGTGCAATTTCTACTTTAACAATTCTATTGTTATCTTCCATATCGGCCTTATCTCAAACCAGCGCCGACGAAGCCTATTTGGAACGCCAAAATGATCAGGGCATTGTCGCATATTGCATCGCACACGGGTTTCTTGAGTCCGATTCCGAAGAGTTTTTCCACGTTGGAACAGTCGCAATTTTTGGCGAAGTTGCCCCTTCGCCTGAAGCCGAGCTTCATGTCCAAAAGGGTCGTGAAGGCATTTCCTATCTTCAGGGTGACGAGCAGTCCCTCGAAGACCTTGCTGCGGCAAACGATGTCGATGTGAAAGCAGTTTGTGAGCAGTACAAATCGCAAGTAACGCTTGGCCGCATGATGGCGAAAAACAAGGCCGGCGAATAATCGCCATAGAATGGAAATACGATGAAAAACTGTCACCTAGCACTTTACTCGGCAGCAACTGTATCGCTCATGATCGTGGCATCGGTTGCTTCTGCGGATGAAACCCAACAATTGTACAACAATTCGAGAAACCAGCTCGGCCTGATCAAGTATTGTGTTGAGCAGGGCCACCTGAACGACGATACTATCAAGACTTATCAGAATATCGTAAGCATTTTGCCCACATCTGCTAGCACCACGGAAGGGGACGAGTACGAAGCGGAGGGTGCAAAGGGAAACAGCTTTGACGGCAGCTCTAGCGTTTCGATGGAAGCCATCGCACAGGGAACTGGAATGACAGTTGCAGACCGTTGCGGTTCTTTTGAAGCACTGACGAAGCAATAATACCGCCTTTGCCTGGTGACTGTTGGGGTACTCCGCAGGGAATATTATTGGGGTGTGATCTCGCTTGCGTCCATTGTTGCGGTTGCCATGTTGCTGACCGCATGATCATAGGCTCATCAAGTGGAAGAGAAATACATATTAGGCTTCAAAACGGTTCATACAGCGTCAGCTCCAATGGCTGCGCTCCGGAATGATAAGCTCTCCAAACCTTTCGACGAATATCCGTCGACGAAAAAGTGTCATTTCACAGATAAAGCGCCTTGCTGATATTCCCAGTTGGACTTTGGTGCCGCTGCAAGGCAAAGCAGCAACTATCCGAACGTAGCCGCGATGAGCAGGATCTGACGTTCGGTTGCATAAAAGGGCAGAAACGTCGATCCGCGGCATTCAGCTCGGAAAAAATGATAATCACGTTTTCCTCGTCCGGACGTTAAGCAATCAGTCCGGCCGGGATCAGGAACGACGGACGAAACTTGGTTCACTTGGTCTCCATGAGCTGATTCCTGTCCGATAACCGCGTCAGTTTCGACCGCGAAATCATCAAGTAGGAGACGGACACCTTTTGGGACACCAATAAGGGTCCCTTTAAACGCCGATTGACAGGTGCTTCGCAATGGACGCGAACTACAGATCGGGTCCTTCGGAATCGCGGCGGCCCCAAGTCTCCACCTCAAGCTTGCATTCTCGGCTAAGCCTCCATCTTTCCGTCCGTGCGCTCCAGTTTCATTGGAAGCGCCTTATTTCAGTTGTCCACGTGACCAAAACCAAGCTGGATTGCACCGAGCTGCCAAATTAACGATTTCAGGCCATCTAAGTATGGTGACCGTAATGCCAATCTGCGCACCTCAAAACTTCGATGCTTTCACGGGAGTTTCCTTCTCGCAGATAAGGGAACATAACTGGAAATTCCAGTTCTGAATGGCCTAATTAACGGGAGCACGTCGAGAGGAGCAAATTGAATAATAGTCCTGATCTAAAAAATGACAGTTTTGTCTATCTTTATTCCCAAACCATGTACAATTTGAATGGGAAAGCGAATTCCTGAATTCTTAAATTTAAAACGTAGACGTGCTAATGCTGCATCGAGGCTTCTGCTCTCCGGCTTTATAGTGTCATCGAATAATAGTTTACTGATCTCATCTCTTTTAACCGTCCTCTCGGA
Organism: Brucella sp.; assembly: GCF_032066345.1. Lineage (NCBI taxonomy): Bacteria > Pseudomonadati > Pseudomonadota > Alphaproteobacteria > Hyphomicrobiales > Brucellaceae > Brucella > Brucella sp. Next base: position 203,413 of record NZ_DAMBKZ010000007.1, on the reverse strand, counting down.
GTTCAATGTTAGATAATCAAAGATCAACGATTCTCTGACTGAAAGTAGTACCTTTTGGTTGTCCGAATTGTAAACAGCTCGCTCATGACGATTAAACCGGAGTGTATCGTCTTTATTTGTGCTAACAATCTTTTTGTTTGCGCGAGTTCTCTTTGCCAGATTAGTAATAGCCAGTCCTAGTTCCTCGCCATCGACGGGCTTAGTCATGTACAAGTCAGCGCCCGTACTATACCCATCCACTCGATCCTGGCGTGCGGTACGGGCTGTCAACATAATGATTCCAATGGAATTGAGCGATGAAAGCTCTCGGACTATTTCGTATCCGGTGGTGTCGGGAAGATTAATGTCGACAACCGCCACATCAAAGGTTCCTTTGTTTAGTTCTTTGTAAAACTCCAGTCCCGAGGCTGCTTCTGTCACGATCATTTCCCGTAGCCTCAGATAATCTGCGAGACTTTGCCTCAAATCGAAGTCATCCTCTACGAGAATAATTTGAAGGGGTGGTTTATCTGGTGCGGATAGGTTCATTCGCGTGTATCAGTTTGACGATTTAATTTTTTCAGATGAAAGTTCGGGAGCTTCGATGGGCAAGGCAATGGGGAGCATTAGAGATCAACAACTGAACGTTAATAAGACCAAAATTATGATGCCGGTTGCTTCTCTTAGGAGTCTTTTAGGTTCTATTCTCCTTTTATTGCTAGTGCACTTTACTGGTACAAGCAAGCTCGCTGCACAAGAAATGGACAAAGAGCCTCAACTACCTGGTAGTGTTTCTGTTCTGATTGACAGAAGTTTTAATGTGCAATTCGAGGATATTCTTCGAGGCGAATTCGCCGGCGAGTTCATGCCGATTGCCGGATCGACGTTTAACAGTGGCTTCTTAGAAGCTGCGCTATGGCTAAAATTGTCTATTCCGAGCGTAACGCAGGGCGAGGGCGTTTTATCGATTTCGCCGAATTACCTCGATTTTGTCGATGTTTATGTGGGGAGGCCTGGGTTTGACCAAGACGTTTCCGACTTTGTTAAATTTGAAACAGGTGATCATCGCCCCTTGCTGAATAATGGCATATCCGGCATTGATCCTGCCGTTGCAGTATCGCATGCTCCGGGAAAAATCACTACCGTTTATGTTCATGTCGTTAATCTGAACTCTGCCACTCAGTTAAGCCTGAATCTGGGACTTCTAGAGAAAAGTAGTCAGTATTCTGCGACACGGGGACTTTTATATGGGACATGGTTTGGAGGAATGTTTATCTTGCTGCTTACGCAGCTTGTTTTTTATTTCTTTTCACGTAAGTCGGAATATCCACTGCTCGCGCTTAGCACTCTGGGCGTCATAATGATTTACTTCGGTAATCTCGGTTTAAGTCATATATATTTATTCAGTCGATGGGGTGCAGGCAATGATGCATTTATAGGGTTTAGTGCGTGGGCGGGACTAGCAGCAAGCGCTCTCGCATATATGAAAATACTTAACCTCAGGCGTTACGCACCGAAAGTACGCTTTTTCTACTTGTTTACCGCTTTTTGTGGCCTTGTTGGTGTTGGCTTTGCTCTAACCGGCAATACTGTTGTGTTTGGTCCCTTCGGATCGATTTTGAGTATTAGCGGTGTATTTGTAACTGTTTTGTGCAGTTTATATTTAGTTAATAAAGAGGGAACTGCTAGTAAATTGCGAACCGCTGCGTTCTGCAGCATGGGAGTTGGTGCTACTCTCACAATGCTTCAAAGGCTCGGTATACAAGGGCTTCCAAACTGGACTTTACATGCCTATGGAGCGGCCATCCTTGTCCAGACACTTTTGCTCACGGGTTCACTCGCCGTCAGATTGCGTGATTTGGAAATTAAGAACCACAAAATGCACAAAGACGCCCTGAGGCAGGCGAGATCAGCAGAGCGCTTGGCCGGGATGCTTGTCGAGGAAAGAACGAAAGAGCTTGTGGAAGCGCGAACCACTGCGGAGAATGCATTGCGCGCCGAAATTCAGTCTCAAACATCTCAGATAAGATTTTTGGAAGTGGTTTCACATCAATACAGAACACCGCTCGCCGCAATTCGTTCAAGCGTAGACAGTATTGAATTGGCATTGCCAGTAAACGACGTGGAGAACCGCACACGCATATCCCGCATTCGACGCTCAATTGTCAGACTGATCGACTTACTAGAAGCAAATTTAGTTCGGAGTCGGATTCAGGGACCATCTTACAAGCCAAAAATGAGAATTATTCACGTTGGCGAGTTTATTCGAAAATCTCATCGACGCGTTGCTGATATGCACGGTGCGGAGATCCATTTGATTATAAGCGAAGAACTTGGGGATGCTGAAATTAAAGCAGACCCAGGCATGCTTGACCTCGCTTTGACCAATTTAGTCGATAATTCTGTTAAATATAGCGTCACGGGTGAAGTGCCAGTGATCCAGCTATCAGTGTTCTCACGAGAACAGGACGTGGTGATCGAAGTTTCAGATGAGGGAAAAGGTATTCTTACTGATGAACTGCCCGATATATTTAACAAATTTACCAGAGGCAGTAACGCGGATACAGTTGAAGGTTCTGGCTTGGGGTTATACCTTGTGTCCAAAATTGTGGCCATACATCGCGGGACCATCGAGTCAGAAAGCGCTCCATCTCACGGAACTCAAATTCGAATGCTTATCCCACGAAGGCTAAATAGTTAGATTCTAAGTGACGTGTAACCAGAATCCTACACTATTCGTTGCATTTCGTTACATTGAGCAACTTTCGTTACATTCGCAAGTATTGTTCCCTTGGTAACAGCCCGCTACACGAGAAGTTACAGTAATTTTTAGCTAGCATTCTTCTGTGCGGCGGTGGGGAAAAAATGTCTTCAAATATCGAAAATTTCCTGATTGGTCGGGATGCAATCGCTTGTGGCGAGGACCTGAGTGGAGCGAAACGACGCAGGACGAGTTTGCTCGCCTCTGTTTCAATCAATATTCTCGCCTCTGTTGCAAGTTTTAATCAGCAATACAGGTATTTCAACAAGGTTGGATTGGTAACTCTGGGTTTAATGGCTGCGCCAATGGCCGCGCATGCACACACCGATTCTCTGGGATATATACTTTCCCCCGGTAGCTCAGATGGTCTCTATACTGCCCGAATTGTCTATGGCAGTTGGCACACCGGTACAATCGCGGCAGAAGGAGCTGCGAAACTTTCCAAAGATGAAAGTGAAGTCGGAACCCAGAATTTTGTGATGTACCCCGGACCTTATACCAACGGTAACATGCCGGAAGGCCTTATCCTCGGGCAGAATTATTTTTACGCAAGTTCTGATGGACAGACCTTGACAGATACACCGCATCCGAGCGGCGTTTATAATTTTCAGTATGCCGAATTCCTCGATCTTCAACCAGGAACTTACACATTTGGATACGCATCGACCTCTGGTCTTTCTGCGAACTGGACGCCGGCAGGGTCTGCGATCAGCCAGGGAAAGTTCACTATAACAGCTGATGGCGGGATTATCGTTCCAGGAACAGCAACAGATATTGCGGGTGCGGGAACGGAATATGATGCCAGTAAATTGGGAGACAGTGTAAATCCTGTTTTTACTGGCGGGACGTTAGTTGCAAACGAGAATGATAAGACATACTCAAATGACTTTACGCTTGATTCTTCAGCAACCAACACGCTCGACGCAAATGGTAACAATAACACCTTTACGGGCGAATTCTCGGATGCCAATTCAGCGCAAGCCGGCAAAATAACGTTTGCTGACAGTTCCTCGGGCGGAGACGGCACAGTTATTCTTACGGGTAAAAACACACATACCGGTGGCACAACCGTGACGAGCGGCACGCTGGCTGTTTCCGGCAATGGGACACTGGGTGCTGAAAGTGGCACGACCA